>CALHVH010000252.1 GCA_938039225.1 uncultured Gammaproteobacteria bacterium | reverse complement strand
GGGGCAGGATTCGAACCTGCGTACTCTGAGAGAACGGATTTACAGTCCGTCGCCTTTAACCACTCGGCCACCCCTCCTCGCATGCAAGCCGCACATTGTCGTACGGTTCTTGTCGAGTGTCAACTCAAAACGCTCATATTTAAGAGCCTTTCGAATCAATTTTTTTTATTTTTTTCAAGTAATTGCAGCGTTTTACTGCAATGCACACAAATTATGCAAATTTGTGTGGATTTTTGAGTCATTTCAGTTAATTCAAAGCTCAAAAACAAGAAAAAAGCGGCAATAGGCCGCTTTCTACTTATAAACTGGAGCCGGCGAGAGGATTTGAACCCCCGACCCGCTGATTACAAATCAGCCGCTCTACCAACTGAGCTACACCGGCAATCTATCAAGGTCGCGCATTCTATTGACAAAACTAGCTTGCTGCAAGCCAAATTTACAAATTTAAGAGAAAATATTTTTTTACTTTTTTTAATGTCACAGAGAAACAAACAAAAATAAGACCAATCAGCTGAATATCGGCATTTTTACTATTATTCACAAGCCCTAATTTTGAGCCTCTGAACCTGACCAACTGGAGCTTGAAGTCGATTCAATGGGATTTCGCGGCCTGATTCGACCTGAATATCCACCCAAAACACTTGTTGCTCAGTGTCTTTATTACCAATTCGTGTCGGGTAGCCTAAAACCTGAATTTGTCGAGCTCTCCTCTCTGCGCCTGAGCGCTGTAAATACAAGCCCAGAGACACACTGTTGGTATAAGGGGCCGAAGTCTCGATAAAAAGATCATCAATTCCCTTTTCGCGCAAGGCCTCGACTACTTGTACCGCTGCATCGCGAACGGGATATTTTGGTAAATACACCCAAAAGCCTGTAACTTTCTCTTTGCCCGCTTTTTTCTGCGCTTGAATACCTTCTTGCCTTAACCACTGTGCGGCTGCGGTTGCAACTTGATCATCAATAAAGCTACCAATTCGCTGGCATATCAGTCCTGCAGGCTCAGTATTCACACTAAGACTCGCACTCACCCCAGTTGGTACAGAGTCGGGGCTAATTTCCACCGGCTTTGCCACAAAGGCGTTGGTATTCGCTTTTTGGGCCTCTAGTTCTCCCTGCGAAATCAATACCAATTTGGGCACACTCTCAATGCGATGATCTTCTAAACCAACAATATTAGGCTGAACAATCCATGCGGTCCAAGCCCAATAAAACAGGTTTGCTAGAATAAGTAATAAGCTCACAGTTCGCCAGTTCATGTTTAATACAGTACTCTTTGTAGTTAAATGTTAATGAAAATACCAAACTCATGAAAATTAAAAGCCGATATTACTTTCATTTAATAATCTATTTTAGCCTATTAATGTTAAGTGCATGTACTAGTCTGAGTTCTGAAAAGCCAAATCTTGAAAAACTCTATGCCATACAAAAAGGCAACCCTGATCAACCTCCGGTCATTTTAATTCATGGCATTACCGGCTCGCGTCTAAATAACAAAGCCAGTGGGATTGAGATATGGCCTGGTCCAGTAAAAAATATTCTTTTTAGCAACTACAGTTACCTACTTAACAAAATTAATCCCGAGAGTTTACGTATTGAGGATTCAGAATATACGGTTTCAGGCATAACCGATAGAGCCGTAGGACAAGACTTTTATGGAAAAATTCGCGATACACTGATCAACGCTGGCGGATATACACCTGCCTCGCTAAAGCAAAAACCCAAGAAACAACAAAGCTTGTATATTTTCAGTTATGACTGGCGACAAGATAATGTTGAAAGCGCCAAACAATTGCACGACTTTATTGAAGCCGTCAAAAAACAACATGCAAATCCCGAACTAAAAGTAGACATTGTAGCCCATAGTATGGGCGGCTTGATTGCGAGGTACTATATTCGATACAGCACAGTCGATGTGCTGAATGACAATGACTTTCCTATAAACAACAAAGGCGCTGACAATGTTCGACGGGTGATATTATTAGGAACACCAAACTTTGGCGCCATAAGCACAGTAAATGCCTTACATAATGGCGAAAAAATTGGCTTGAAACGCATGCCAGCAAGTACTCTAGCAAGTTTTCCAAGTATGTACCAACTACTACCACATGCTCTCAATGATTGGTTAACTGACATGAATGGTAATACCTTAAAGCGCGATGTTTTTGACATCGATTTTTGGCGAGATATGAAGCTAGGAATATTTGAACCTCAACGTCGAAACTATTTAGAATCCATCAATCCAGAAGATCATCAAAATAATTCTTTTGAAACTCTAGAAAAATTCATGCACATTCAACTGGAACGAGCCAGACGTTTTACATGGTCATTAACGGTTCCCCTACCTAAAACCAAGGTTTCTTTTATTGTGTTTGGCGGCAATTGCGAACTGACTCCAGCAAGAGCCCTTTTAGAAGAAACCCAATCTGAGAATTTTGAATTACGCTTTAGTCCAAAGGAAATTACAAAACCGGTGCCTGGTGTTGACTATAAACAAATTTTATTAGAGCCCGGAGATGGACGCGTAACCAAGGCCTCTCTTCTTGCCAGACAATCTTTTGACCCTACAGTGAGACGACACAGATATAGCAATTTCCCCTTGGATTATTCTTTATTTCTATGTGAAAAACATGACAAGCTTGCTGGCAATATTAGCTTTCAAGACAATTTGTTAAATGTCTTATTAAGCGCAGATGAACTCTAAGCAACTTTAGAATTATTGCTTAAGAAAAACTTCAAGCCCATCTAAGACTAAGTTACTGTGCACCGAGAAATCAATATCCTCACGGCCAATAAAGTATGGCTCAAGTGTTTCTGCATCGCCACCGGTTAATAAAATGTGAATACGGCCGCCGCCTATTTGCTCTTGTAACTGCTCGGCGGCTAAGCTAATTGCTCCGAGCAATGCAAATGATGCTCCATTTGCAACCGCACTTGAAGTATCTAAACCCCAAACCGATTCTTCACCATGACTGTCATTAATATCACTCGTAGACTTTAATAAGGTACGCTGCTGCAATTCTAAACCTGCAATAATATTACCTCCAAGATGAGTACCATCTTGCAAAACAGCATCTATAGTCATTGCAGTCCCAGCATCAACAACTATTGCCGCAACAGCCTGACTGGATTGAATCAAGTTATGTCCAGCTAATACAGCAAACCAACGATCCACACCAAGTCGATGAGGTTCTGCATAAGCATTAACAACCGAATTGTGACTGTTTTGAGACTGCAAAAACAAAGGTTTTACAGAATAAGTATCTAAAGACCAAGCGTAAACAGCCTCTTTTGCAGCGTTGCCAGCCACATTGGCGACTAGAACCCTACCAATTCGAACTTGCCCCAAACTTGCCGCCAGTATGTCTAGGGCAGCAGGAAAGTCTTTATTATGTCGCACAGAAATTGTTGGTGAAGCTGTTTCAAGTGCAGCTGATTTACGCCAATGCAGCGAAGTATTACCAATATCTATAAATAAATTCATATGAACAGTTTAATACGCAAAGACATCAGCCGATATGATTTTTTGTAAACCGCTATCTGACTCAAGTAATAAAGCACCATCAACATCCACACCACGCGCTACACCGTTTAGCTCTCCAGTTGACTGCTGAACTCTAATTTTTTTATCTTGATAAGCATGAAGCAATTGCCATTGCGCTTGCCAATGTTTAAATCCACTTTGTGGATACAAGGAAAACAAATTCAATAAACCTTGGGTTAATACAGCGGCAATTTTATTACGAGACACTTGTTGATTTGAAATATGTTCAAGCGCTGTAAATGGCTGTCCGATTGTTTTGGCATCCAAACTACTCTTGATATTAATACCAATGCCGCACACCAAGTGAAAATTTTTACCAACTTTTTTTACCTCTACCAGAACGCCACCAAGTTTTTTAAATTGGTACTGCAAGTCGTTCGGCCATTTTAACTGCACACCGTTATAAGAACATTCCTCTAAACTTTGTTGAACCACCACCCCAATCGCTAAACTTAGAGCAGAAAGATCCTTTATATCGGACTCAAACACATAAGCGATTGAATAGATTAGCGAGGCCCCAAGTTCACTCTGCCATTTTCTGCCTTTAGTGCCTTTGCCAGCCGTTTGCTCTTCCGCCATACAGACAATCGCCTTAGAAGGTTCGGGCGAGTCCAAGGTAAATAAATGATCATTAGTAGA
This sequence comes from uncultured Gammaproteobacteria bacterium, assembly GCA_938039225.1. Lineage (GTDB taxonomy): Bacteria > Pseudomonadota > Gammaproteobacteria > Steroidobacterales > JABDMI01 > JABDMI01. The sequence continues at coordinate 4,916 of CALHVH010000252.1, read as the reverse complement.
AGCGACTTCTTGCAAAATAATTAAATCTTGCAGTCTATTTTTATAAGCGGGAGAGAAGTGTCGCAGAAATTCTCGTGAAGATAATTGATCCGGATTATTCATTTTTTCTTGATTAATCGATGTAATAGTCTAGCCTTCTCAAAACGAGACTCATTACCCTGCATGAGTTTTTTTAGATTGGACCGATGAGTAAACATCAGAAAGATTCCCATGATTAACAAAAACCAAAACATATCCTGTTTTAGAAATTCTGTGGTTCGCAAGGCATAAATCAGCGGCGCTGATAAGGCTGCTACAACGGTATTGGGCCCAACATAACCGGTTAATATCAACAAAGTAAAGAAAACAAGCAGTAGATACATAACAATAACGGGCGATAAGGCTAGTAAAACTCCAATCAAAGTAGCCGCACCCTTGCCACCATTAAAGCCATGCCATATAGGATAACAATGACCAATGACCACCGCTGCTGCTGCAAAAAGAATAACTCTTTGGTCAATTGCATTATCAAGCAATCCTAATTTCACAAACAAGTAAGGCAGAAAGGTAACCACAAATATGGCCTTGCCAACATCTATTAAAATAACACCTAGGGCAAATTTAAAGCCTTGAGTACGCAATGCATTAGTTCCTCCAGCATTGCCACTACCCTGGCTACGTATATCTATATTCTTAAATCGCCCAAGCACAAGACTGCCATTTACCGAGCCCAGTAAATAAGCCAACAAAACCAGTAGAAAAAGAGATAAAGTAGTCAAAATATAAAATACATTAAATTTAATTTCTCCATAATACAGAATATTCTCACATTATGCTTAAGCCTATTATTATCAAAAACGTTGCACCTAAGAACTGGTCGGAAAAACAAGTTGGTCTTGAATTTAAAAACTTACTTAAAAATGGCTACCGCTTAGATCTCAAAGGACAAGCCAAAGACCGAGCACCCGACTATCTACCACGCACACGTCCACCTAAGCATGTAATTGATCTTTTTGGGGTGCGTTATTTTTTATCTGATATTCGTCGCGAAGCAGGATTTAGGTTTTTTGTAGCCTATTTAGTGATGCCTCAAAAAGGTAAACACAAAAATTTTATATACCCTCGCATTTTCTACAAAGACTCCTCTTTAATTTGGCGCTCAGCTAGTCATCTAATCAAAACCGGTAAAGAACACTGGATTGGTAAAGGTGATCTCAAGCCAGTTATAGAAGAAGGGGCAATCAATTATTACAGCGCTGAAGAAACTACTAATTTACCGTATGAGATGGATGCAGCTTTAGACACTATTAGCCGTAGTTCAGCAGAAGTCATTATTGATAAAATGGCCCAAGAGTTGGTTTTACGTAACGCCCCTGAGAATCGTGTTGAGCCTTATGCAGACTTTACTCAACCCCGACTTAAAGCTATGCAAACCCCCAAATACGCAATCAATCAAAACCATAAAATTGCTTGGTTTGAGCATCCCAATAAGCCTGGCAGTTTACGCATTGAGGCTGGCTACGAGCCGGATTTCAAATACGGCCTAATTGATACCAGTTACTCCAGAAGCAAAATGTACGGAGGAGAAATCAATAAATATCGAATTGCCTCAAAAAATCGTCAGGTGCAATATCTGTTTATCACCGGCCAGACACAAGCATGGATTATTCCACCACAACCTTTAGATGATTTACTCATTAGTTATGGGGTACGAGCAGTTGATGCTGAAATTGATGATAATCTTTGTATTCCAGGCTTTGAGTTTCATTACCTTGAATTTGATGATGAACCTGATAGTTTATACAGTCAGATTCCCAAAGGCTTTGTTGGTCCAGCCAGTGAAGCCGATCCTGATCGTGCCAGTGCCTCTCCATGGATTGAAAAACTTCCTGTAATGGAAAAATTCCGCAAGCACCTTAAACAAAAGACCTTAGGGACAATTAAGTTAAGTGAACTAAAGCAAGCTTGACTAGTATGCAACTGAGGGACGCCAAACTATTTATTAATCCTGCCGCAGGGAGCTGGAAAGGCAAGAAACTTGCACCTAAAATTCGCAATTACTTACACAAAAATGGCTTGATCTCAAAAGCGAGCTTTAGCCGTGGTCCTGGTGATTTGATTGAACAAATCAAACAAGCTTGCTTGGGTGGATGTGAAACCATTATTGTAGCTGGCGGTGATGGCAGTATTTATGAAGCCGTGAATGGCATCATGCTGGCCAAAGAAATTGATCCGTCTACTACAAGCAAGCTGGGCATCATACCCGTTGGGACTGGAAATGATTTTATCAAAGCCGCAAAAATACCCCGAGATTGGCGATTAGCATGTGACTTATTGTTGAATTCATCCTTACATCTAGTTGATGTTGCTAAAATTAGCACGAATACCACCCCCCATTCTTATTTTGTGAATAACATCGGGTCGGGCTTTGATGCTGCATGTGGAATAACCGCGTCCAAAATACCTTTACTGAGAGGCAAAGCCGTTTATGTAGTGGCGCTGATCTGGCATTTAATAAAAGGGGTACCAAACCCTTTGATAAAAATTAAAACCGAAAATCACCAAGCACAAACAAAGGCAACTCTAGTCGCTGTATCAAATGGTATTTGTTATGGAGGTTCATTTAACATTGCGCCTCAAGCCAGTATCAATGACGGACTCATCGATGCAATCATCGCACCAGCTGTTAGTCGTTTGGGAGCAATATCGTTGATATTCCAGCTAATGCGCGGCACACATCTCAAAAACCCAAATGTCACACATATACAGTGCAAAGAATTTTCATTGAAGAGTGGCATCCCTATTCCAGTAATCGCTGATGGAGAGATTATTGATAAGGCTTGCACAGAATACTCTGTGGAAATACTGGAACAGAAACTCAGTTTGCTCTGTTAAATTAAATACAAAAAAATTATCGTCATTGTGAAACGCTTTAAAGAAGCTTTCACAGCAATCTTCAGATGCATTGAAGATCTGGTTTGAAAGCTCGATATGAAAATAAAACGATTGCTACGACTTATACTGAAGTCTGATAATGAAACAAGATTTAGAGAATAAGAATATCTGTAAAAGATTATCTAAACCAATTAGCCATCTACCTAATCATGCTCATTACTTAAGGCATAGTAAGTTACCTGAGCAAAATCAGCATCATCACCCGTATTATCTTGTATATAAGCGCCCGCTTTAAAATACATGTATTGTCCACCGACGTCATATCCACTATTACTCATGTCTACGGTTTCAATAATGTCAGTTTTGCCTGGACGAATTAAGGTAACCGTTAACTCATTACCAACAGTTGCAATTTCATAACTAAACTTCTCATTCAGAGCTATGCCATCATCTGGGTTAGACTGACTTTGAGAACGACTACCAATCATCTCAAAATATATATCGTTTGGCTCATTACGAGATTCATGAGCAAAATAAATAGAGCCTTTATCATTACTTGGTAACTTACGATAATAAAATCGAATTGGCTCGTCATCATTAGCATGTATCTGAGCAAAAATAACACGCCCCACTTGATTAGCATTACCAGTGGTTGTTACATGATTAACTGCTAAGGTTCCCGTTAATACACCATCTACGCCACCCGCTGCACTACGATCAGACTCTGGTGCGCTTCCAAATACCCAGTTATTTTGTCCAACACCTTGAGTAGAAAAACTTCGGTTACCTTCTCGCAACATTTCTCTTAACTCTGTTCGTGTATAGCTGGTGTTTGGTGAAGTTTTTGCTCCGGCAATTGGCACCTTAAAGACCATACCCCCATCACTGCCCGTGTAAAAGAAATCTGAATTCTCATAACCATCAGCTAAGTCTTCTTCATCGATTTGATCGGATCTACCATCACCATCGTCATCAAGATGATGTTGAAGCTTCCAGTCCAATAATTCAAAATTACCAGATGGTGGTAGGTTAGAATCTAAATTGGCTCCAGCTCCGCCGTCACTTGGGTTTATTGTGATAGTAATATTTGTAGCGGTATTATCGGCTGAGCTTATAGTAATCACTTCAGTCAAACTGTCTCCACTAACAAGTGCGGCAACCTCACTATTCGAGTTATCTAATACATAAGTCCATTCGCCATCCGTACCAATACTAAAGCTTCCATAAGTTTGGGTCGCATTAGTTTGAGAAATTATGGCATCTTCTCCTGCATCAGGATCCGTAACATTAACTAAGCCAGTCAGTGGCGCCGTGTCACCTGCAACAATATTTCCGCTTGTTGCACCAGAAAAAGTTGCTGGTGTATTTACTGTTACGGGTGGGGGAGTGACAACTGGAGGCGGGCTATCTGATCCGCCGCCACCGCAAGCGATTAAAGTAAATGCTGTAATTAAACTAAATGATATTTTTTTTAACATAGTGTTTATTGCAATTAAAATATTTAAAAAAAGCCCTTGAGAATGACCCTCAAAGGCTTTGATTTATTACAAAACCTAAACGCGAATATAGCTTAGGTAGATTTTAGTAGAACAGTATTATTCTTCCACTCCAACAGTTGCTTCAGAAGTACTTGAGTTATATGGAGAAGCGGCATTGTCTGTATCCAATGAATCGCCATCTGAATATGACTCAAAGTCATCTGAGAACACTTCAGTGGTACCAGCGGTATCAGAATAAATCGCTAAATCATCAACACTAACTATACCTGTTGCAGGACGTGCACCACCATTATCACCAAACCTAACTGCAACGTGTGTTACGCCACCAAATGGAGAATTAGATGTGGTAAATGGTCCAATGCTTGTTCCGTCTACTTCAACTGTAACCTGTGGTGCCACAGCCGTATTGCCTCCTGGGTAATCCCAAGTAACCACAATATCCATAAACGCATCTAGTGTTAGCGGTAGACCACCCGCAGCTGTATCTCCAGCTGCAGAATCTCTTACACCAAAACTACTATCTCGAATACGCAAGTCAAGAAT
>CALHVH010000251.1 GCA_938039225.1 uncultured Gammaproteobacteria bacterium | reverse complement strand
GTTTTAGAAGAGCGTCAAAATTTTGATGTGGTGGGACATTACTCACGACCAGATGTAACTCAATTAGTAGTAAACCGTGAACGTCAGTCTACGATAAAGTTTGAAGATTAGTTATCCCGAGAGCAAAGTAAACAGTCATTGCGAGCGAAGCGCGGCAATCTCAAAATCTTCTATAAAGAGCGAGATTGCCACGTCATAACATGACTCGCAATGACAGCAGGTTAATAATTCTCTTTTAAAAAACTTTCAAGACGATTGAATGGAATATCTAATTTATCTTTATATGCCAAGGTCACGATTCTCATTAGAATCGCTATTAGGCATAAGGCCCCCAGTCGTGGCTGAGGGTTACGTTAAATTTTAGATAAGCTAAGCAAAACTCAGAAACTCTAAGCAAAACCCCGAAATCCTCAGGACAACCCCGAAATCCACAGCACAACCCCGAAATCCTCAGCTTGCCTGGGGACCTCTTGATATTAATAATTCTTCTGTAAAAATTCTTCAAACCGATTAAATAAAATGTCCAATCTATCTTTACGCGCTAGTGTAACAATACGCACATGGTCATTCGTTTTTAAATTAAAACCAGTTCCTTGTACTAACAAACAATTTTGCTGTTTTAAAAACTCCAAAATAAATTCTTGATCATCTTTTATCGGATAGCGTTCAGGATCAAGCTTTGGAAATAGATAAATTGCACCTTTAGGCTTAACGCAAGTTATGCCTTCAATGGATGTTAAACGCTCGTAAGCGTACTCAATTTGTTCGTAGAGTCGACCATTGGGTAGGACCAGATCCTTAATACTTTGATAACCGCCTAAAGAAGTTTGTACGGCATATTGTCCTGGCATGTTGGCGCATAAACGCATTGAAACCATCATGTCCAAACCTTCAATATAATCACTGGCGCTGGCTTTATCTCCGGATAAAACCAACCAGGCAGATCTAAATCCTGCTAAGCGGTAGGACTTTGATAAGCCATTAAAACTCACACAGAGCGTTTCTTTTACCAAACTCGCCATGGGAGTGTGTACCGCATCTTTATAAAGAATACGGTCATAAATTTCATCAGCAAAAACCACCAATTTATGTTTTTCGGCAAGCTTGGCTATTTGCTCTAAATTTTGCTTTGCATAGACAGCGCCAGTTGGGTTGTTTGGATTGATGACAACTATAGCTTTTGTTTTGGAGCTGATTTTTGCTTCAATATCACTGATAGAGGGTTGCCACTCATCGTCTTCAATACAGTTGTAATGAATAGGCTTGCCACCTGCAAGTGAAACAGCAGCGGTCCACAGTGGATAGTCAGGAGAGGGCACAAGAACTTCATCGTCTTTGTTTAACAGAGCAAGTGTGGTCAAGTTTATTAATTCGCTAACCCCATTGCCCATGTAGATATCGTCGATTTCAGTATCTAAAAGCCCATCTAGCTGACGAGTTTGCATCACTGCCTTTCGTGCCGAGAAAAGACCTTTTGAGTCTCCATAACCTTGGGCGTTACGTAAATTCCTAACAACGTCCAAAATTATTTCTTCTGGCGCATCAAAACCAAAATGAGCTGGGTTTCCAATATTAAACCGATGAATTTTATGGCCAGCGCGTTCCAGCTGGTCAGAGACTTGCAAAACGGGGCCGCGGATGTCATAACAAACATCATCTAACTTATGCGCTTTTTTAAAACCATTTTGATTCATAGGATAAATACTTTTAATAATTGATTAACTGGTAAAGACGTTGTTTTAATTCATCTAACATTAAATTTCCAGAAGCTCCTGGTGAAATTCTTTCTTTTAAACTATCAAGCGTTTTTGCATTTTGCATTGCTTCAACTTCTTGCATTGCTGTTTTATAGGCTTCTCTGAAGGTTTTGCCTTTTTTAACTTCATTCACCGCAACGTCGGTTGCGAAAAGCTCGGGCGTTATGGCTTGCGACATGGTTTCAGTATTGAAGCTCATGTTTTCAATAAGTGCAGGCACCAAGCTGAGTGCAAGAAGCCCGGTTTCGAATGCTCTCAACATGGGCGCTTTACTAAATTGTAAATCTCTATGATAACTTGAGGGTAAAGATAGCAAGCTGTGTAGCTCAGTAATTGCACCATGAATAACGCCGTGACATGCACGTAATAACTCAGCCACATCAGGATTTTTCTTATTGGGCATAATTGATGAACCCGTGGTGTATTCATCAGGCAAACTTACAAATGCAAACTCTTGCGAAGTGTACAAACTCAAGTCCCAAGCTAGCCGTCTTAAATCTAAACTACACATTGAAAGGGCTTGTAATACTTGAAGTTCATATTTACCGCGAGAGTTTTGCACGTTTTGTGGGTTGATTTGTAAACGTTCAAAATCCAACTCTTTAGCCGCAATATCTCTTGCTAAAGGTAGATTAATCCCAAAGCCTGAAGCCGTACCAAGAGGAGAGGAGTTAATCCACTTTTGGGTAGATTTTATTAACTCTAAATTATCAATAAAAGCCTCCGCCATGCCGGCCATCCATAAACCGACTGATGAGGGCATCGCTCTTTGTAAATGGGTATAACCAGGTATCGCAACTAAGGCATTTTTCTCGGCAGTATTGAGACATGAAATGGCAATGGCTTCACTGTAAGTAGCAAGCGTGTTTAATCGATCACGCATGTACAATCGCATGGCTACCATGATTTGGTCGTTGCGACTTCTCCCGGTATGTACTTTTCCGCCAAGGCTGCCCAGTTTCTCAGTTAGATACCATTCAATCGCAGAATGGCAATCCTCAAAACGGGCATCAAGAACAAATGTTCCTTGCTCAAATTCACCGGCTAATTCATCTAAGCAGTTTTCGAGTTGATCTAGCTCCTCAGAATTAAGAATATCTATTGTGACGAGTGCTTTTATATGAGCTTTAGTTGCTTGGATATCAAAAATAAGTAACTCTCTATCTAAGATCACATCTTGCCCGGCTAAAAATTGCATAATTTCTTCACTAGGTAATTTTCCAGTGGATACTTTTTGCCATATAGGGCTTGTATTATTTGAATTTGACATAGTATTAGCTTATTTTTTGTTTATGTATTTAGAATGGTTTTTTGATGTTATTTATAATTTATTGCAGTAGTACTGATTAAGCCCAAGGCGATATTCATATTTTGAACAGCTTGTGTCGCTGCGCCTTTGAGTAAATTGTCTTCAACACAGACTAAGCGAAGGTTCTTTCCAGTGCGTTTGTCAACACTGAAACCACCAATAATCACGCCATGCTTGTTTGCAATATCTTTTACGGTTGGTACGCTCTCTTGAACGTGAATTAATGCATCATGCTTATAGGTCTCAGCAAAAAGCTCAAATAACAGTTGTGCATTGAATGATTTTTTTGAATCAACATTTACCGTAACGCTTAAGCCTCGAAAATGCGGTGCCACATGTGGCATAAAGTTAACCTCATGACCTGAATGTTTTGAAATTTCAGATTCGTGTAAATGATTGGCCAGTGAATAAGGAAGAAAGTTATCTCTCAAATTCTCTTGGTTGTTTTTGTCACTTGGTGTACTACCTGC
>CALHVH010000250.1 GCA_938039225.1 uncultured Gammaproteobacteria bacterium | reverse complement strand
TGTAAAGACTGTTAAAAACCCCATTCTTTTAGCCGACAAAGTGATGACAGAATCTAGGCATGTGATGCTAAGTGGCAATGGTGCCGAAACCTTCTCACTACAACAAAATATAGAACAAGTAGACAATTCTTATTTTTCAACAGATTTTCGTTTTCAACAACTGCAACGAGCCTTGCAACGAGAGGGAAGTAAATCAGAAGCAAATAGTGGTTCTTTATTAGAATTTGATGGGGAAGAAAAACTCAGCGATATTTCAACACAAGATCCATTTCATAAATTTGGCACGGTTGGTGCAGTAGCCATCGATAGCAATGGTAATTTAGCGGCAGGCACATCAACCGGAGGAATGACAAATAAGCGCTATGGGCGCATTGGAGACTCTCCTGTTATAGGTGCAGGAACTTATGCCGACAATAGAAGCTGTGCAGTCAGCGCTACTGGACATGGCGAGTACTTTATTCGCTACGCTGTAGCCCATGACATCTGTGCACGCGTACTGCATGGCAATAAATCTTTAGAACAAGCCGCTCAAGAAGTTATTATGCAAGATCTTTTTGAGGTAGGTGGGTCAGGTGGAATTATTGCCATTGATAAACATGGAAATTTCACATTACCGTTTAATACTGAAGGAATGTATCGAGGTTTTAAATTTAATGATGTAGCTGAAAAAATTGAAATATATAAAGACCGATAAAAGTTAGGTATGTTTATTCTTTAAATTTTATATAGCGTAATTTTTTTCTTTGATGCTTGTCTGGTTTAACATCTTCGCGTGGACGAGTGATTCTGTCTGCCCTATTTTGTGCCTCAGTTGCCAAACGTTTCTCAAGTCCTTGCTCAGTTTCTTTATACATTAACTGAGCCTCTTTAGCTGGACCACGTCTCTTAGGAATCGCTAACAACTCAAGCTCCCACTCTACCCGCTCCTTAGTTATTTTAATAATATCGTTAATTTTGACCGCATAAGAAGGCTTTACTTTTTGCCCATTAACAAAAACATTCCCTCTAGAAATCGCTTCAACGGCTAATCGTCGAGTTTTAAAAAATCGCGTCATCCAGCACAATTTATCAATGCGAATTTTTTCTATTCCCGTATCAAAATTCATTGTTTACTCTGGAGAATATTCGTATCGCGAATTGTAGTTTGAAAAAATAAAACTTTATCGCCATTTGAATTAATTGAAAAATTAGAGTTTGGTAAATTATATTTAAGATTCACTTGGTTTTCTTTTGACCCCAGATGCTCATAGGCCAAATGAAATAATTGATTACTTGAATCTTGAATGTAATAAATACCCTTCGATGTTAGCTCAATTGAACGTGCAAACTTAGATGTACCAATATTAGGTACAACTAATTGTTCACTTTCAGCGCTTATTCTCCATAGTCCTGGTCTATGGGCTTTAAGTACAAACTGGCCATGAGTAGCTACATCAAATAAGGCGACTATCCCCGTATCAGAGAATTGCACTGTTTGCATTGTCTCTAAATCCAATAGGTATAATTGGATTTCCCCAGAAAGCCTTGAAGAAAAATATATTTTTTTACCATCTAAAGACCATGTAGGCATATTTAGATCTGGGTAGTCATCAGCACTTATAAGATCTTTAATTTCCCCAGAACTAACATCTATAATAAAAATTGACTTTGAATCATAACTTAACAAATATCTATCATCTGGTGACCACCGTAGCCAATCAAGGTACTCTCTGTCTCGTAATTTTGTCAGTTGATACTCTGTTTGAGAGTTTCTCTTCAACCAATATTCTTGTTGGCCACTTCGGTCTGAAATAAACGCAATATCTTGGTTGGTATTAGCATAACGCGGACTAATATCCTGGTATTCAGAATTGGTAAATTGAATTAAACCAAAGTTTCCAAGTATATTTTTTTGCCAAATACTATTTTCCTGATTTCCTGTAACTAATAATAACTCATCACTTGCATTATTAATGTCATACCTATTTATTCGTTCACTTAAGGTATTAACTATTTCTTTTTCAAGTTTATAATCTAGCGAATATTCAACTATTGAAGTAGTATTTTTTTTGTAGGTAATGGAATGATTTTTTTCACGTAGTTTTAGCTCAGAACTAATACCTTCCATATCAAGAATTTTAGTTTCTTTTTGAGTTTCTAGATCAAATTCAAAAAATAAAGATTTTCGTAAAGATGGCTTGCGTAGAAAATAAAGCTTATTAGCAGAATTAGAATAAGCAATTTCTACATCCCCAATCGCACGATTAGAAACATAATTCGTTAATCGCTCTCGCTCACCAGTGTTTACTATCATTGAATAAATTTTATTTACTGGATCTATCGCGTCATGATACGTATAAAATAATTTACTTCCATCAGCGCTTAACTCTAAATCTAATGATTCATTACCAATACAATTAAATAAGTTATCCAATAAGTAACTTTCACCAAGTGATTTATAGCGAATAACTTTACAATCATTAATTGAGCGCCTGACAAAAACTATATTTTCAGCATCATTACTTATGCGGGCGTTTATATCATTTTCAGCAGAGGACATTATCTGTTTTACCGAATCATCACGTGTATCTTTTAAGTACAAATTAAAACTATCTTCGTCACTTTCTTTGTAGGAGAAAACAATAAAACGGCCATTTGCAGAACTCGATGGGTAATCTTGAAAACCTTGCAAAGTTGATAAAGGTTGAAAAGATTTATAAACCGTCATTTTTTGTAACTGAGACTTAGGTAAAAATATTTTTGATGCAATTAAAACTATGCAAAGCACTAGTAAAACAGGAAGTAAAAATAATAGCTTTTTTCGTAAACTTTTTTTAGGCTTAACAGTAAAACTGTCAGTATTCTTTAATTCAAAATTTGTTTGATTATCTTCGAGATCAGACTCTGTTTTACTCGAATCTGTATAATTGCTACTTACAAGTGGTGGCGAATGTACTTCGACTTTATGAACTAATTTATAGCCCATACGAGGAATTGTCTCTAAGTAGGCATCTTTATTATCTGCATCTAAATGCTTACGTATTTTATTAATTACCCGATAAACAGCATGGTCGCCTACAACCCGGCCTTTCCAAATGTTCTCAATTAGTTCCTCTAGACCAATTACTTTATTTGGATTTTTTAAAAAGTAATGCAAAACCTCCATGGCACGTGGTGACATGCGAATTACTTCAGCCGTCTGAGTATTTGTAATTCTATTTTCTTGCGAATCTACTTGCCAGATTCCTAACGAATACTTCATACACGCTTATCTAAGATAATGATTTAATGATATTTTTAGTATAAACCATGTATTTTAATAGTTGCGATTAGTTTGAGCTGATAAGAGCTAAAAGAGCAATTATTAATCAATCGTTTGTGACATATATTCTCTTATTTGAGAGACTTGCAATCAACTCTACTGAGTAATGATTAATCTTGCGGTATTTTGGCAATTAAAGCACTGTTATAATTAAAACTACACTCACACCTAGGCTTAAAATGAAAAATACATTCCTAAATCATTTGGACTCTCAAACTCAGGCTTTAAAGTCTCAAGGCTTATTTAAAACTGAACGAATAATTACCAGTGCTCAACAAGCTGACATAAGTGTCTCCTCAAATCATGATGACTTAGAAGTTATCAATTTTTGTGCGAATAATTACCTTGGTCTAGCAAATCATCCGGACTTACTTGCTACCGCAAAGAGTGCCATAGATAAATATGGCTATGGTATGGCATCAGTGCGTTTCATTTGTGGCACTCAAGATATTCATAAAGAACTTGAAAACAGGATTAGTAAATTTTTAGAAACCGAAGACACCATTCTTTATCCCTCTTGTTTTGATGCGAATGGTGGCTTGTTTGAAACCATCCTAGGAAAAGAAGATGCAATCATCTCTGATTCTCTAAATCACGCGAGTATAATTGACGGCATACGCTTATCCAAAACCCAGCGTTTTCGTTATCAAAGTAATGATATGCAAGACTTAGAGCAACAATTAATCGCAGCAAAAGATGCTCGTGTACGCTTAATTGCTACTGATGGTGTGTTTTCAATGGACGGCACTATTGCTAATTTACCCGCTATTGTTGAGCTAGCAAAAAAGTATGATGCACTCACAATGATTGATGATTGCCATGCCACAGGCTTTATAGGCCAACAGGGCAAAGGGACACCTGAATATTGTGATGTACTCGGCGAAATAGACATTATCACTGGCACTTTAGGCAAAGCACTCGGTGGAGCTTCTGGAGGATATACTTCAGGTCGCAAAGAGATTATAGCTTGGCTACGCCAACGTTCTCGCCCTTACCTTTTCTCAAACACTGTAGCTCCTGTGATAGCTGCTACATCGATTAAGGTTTTTGATCTTTTAGAATCATCTAACGATTTACGTGAGAAACTAAAATCTAATAGCATTTACTTTCGTACAGAAATGACCAAATTAGGATTTAATTTGGTTCCAGGCGAACACGCGATTATTCCAGTCATGTTGGGTGATGCAAAATTAGCATCTGAAATGTCTGACAAACTTTTAGAAGATGGAATCTATGTTATTGGTTTTTCTTTCCCTGTTGTACCCAAAGGTGCAGCACGAATTCGTACACAAATGTCAGCCGGGCATGAAAAAATCCATTTAGATAAAGCCATTGCTGCCTTCGCAAAAGTTGGAAGGGAACTTGGAGTGATAAGCTAATGAGTTCTATCCAACAAAAAACCATGCAAGCCCTTGTTAAAGCTCAAAAGAAAACTGGCCTGTGGTTACAAGAAGTCGACGTACCAGAGTATGGCCCCAATGACGTATTAATTAAAATCCATAAAACCGCTATTTGTGGCACCGATATGCACATCTATAACTGGGATGAATGGGCGCAAGCGACCATTCCGGTTCCCATGGTTGTTGGGCATGAATATGTTGGACATGTAGTTGCCATAGGCAGTGAAGTTCAAGGCCTGGAAATTGGAGACAGAGTTTCAGGCGAGGGACACTTAACATGTGGTCATTGTAGAAACTGTAGAGCAGGTAAAAGACACCTGTGTATGAATAC
>CALHVH010000249.1 GCA_938039225.1 uncultured Gammaproteobacteria bacterium | reverse complement strand
TTGTCTAAATTCCGAGTCTCTAGTTTGATGAGTTCAAAGCTAGAGCATTACTAAAGCGCTGATAAATGATGCTGCGCTTTTATAGGTGTTAGAGATGACTTACTCGTTTACAGAAAAAAAACGTATCCGTAAGAATTTTGGTGAATTGCCAAGTCCTTTAGGTGTTCCTTATTTATTATCCATTCAACTCGATTCGTTTCGTAAATTCTTGCAAGCAGGTGTTGCTAAGGATGATCGCGAAAATATCGGTTTGCATGCGGCCTTTAATACCGTATTCCCGATTATGGGTTACAACGGTAGTGCGGCGCTTGAATATGTCTCTTATAAACTAGGTAAACCCGAGTTTGACGTTAAAGAGTGTCAAGTGCGAGGTCTTACTTATGCGGCGCCATTGCGCGTGACCGTGCGTCTTATTATTTATGATAAAGACAGCAAAGTTAAAAAAGTTAAAGACGTTCGTGAACAAGAAGTTTATCTAGGTGAGATGCCTTTGATGACCGACAACGGTACCTTTGTAATCAATGGTACTGAGCGTGTTATCGTATCTCAACTACATCGTTCGCCTGGCGTGATCTTTGATCATGACCGTGGCAAAACCCATTCATCGGGCAAAGTGCTTTTCTCGTCGCGTGTAATTCCTTACCGTGGTTCGTGGTTAGACTTTGAGTTTGATCCGAAAGATTGCCTGTTTGTGCGTATAGATAGACGCCGTAAGTTGCCGGTTACTATTTTGTTGCGTTCATTGGGATTTGGCAATAAAGAAATTCTGGATATTTTCTTTGAGAAAAACATCTTCCATGTGATGGGTGATGAAATTCAAATGGAGTTAGTTCCGGAGCGTTTGCGTGGTGAAACAGCTGCTTTCGACATTAAAGACGGTCGTAAAGTATTGGTTGAGGAAGGTCGTCGTATTACGGCTAGACATATTCGCCAAATGCAAGAAGCGGGTGTGAATCGCTTAAGTATTCCATCATCTTACTTATTAGAAAAAACGCTTGCCGATGACGTAATTGATACGGAAACCGGTGAGCTGATTGCACCAGCTAATGATGTGATCACTGAAGAATTGCTTGAGCAAATTCTTGCTTCAGATGTAACTGAGCTTTCAAGTTTGTATGTAAATGATTTGGATCGTGGTGCGTTTATTTCAAATACCTTGCGTATTGATCCATCTCAAACTCGTTTAGAGGCTTTGGTTGAGATCTATCGTATGATGCGTCCAGGTGAGCCGCCAACGAAAGATGCGGCTGAAGCATTATTTGAAAACTTGTTCTTTAATCCAGAGCGTTATGACCTATCAGTAGTGGGTCGTATGAAGTTCAACCGTCGTTTGGGTCGCGAAGAGACTGAAGGCGAAATGGTTCTAAGTACTGATGATATTCTTGATGTAATCCGTACTTTAATTGATATCCGTAATGGTAACGGTACTGTGGATGATATTGATCACTTAGGTAACCGTCGTATTCGTTCAGTTGGTGAGATGGCTGAAAACGTATTCCGTGTTGGCTTAGTGCGTGTTGAGCGTGCAGTTAAAGAGCGCTTGAACCAGGCTGAAACTGAAGAGTTAATGCCGCAAGATATGATTAACGCCAAACCAGTATCGGCAGCCGTTAAAGAATTCTTTGGTTCATCTCAATTATCTCAGTTCATGGATCAAAATAACCCATTGTCTGAAGTTACTCATAAGCGTAGAGTTTCAGCTCTAGGTCCTGGTGGTTTAACGCGTGAACGTGCTGGTTTCGAAGTTCGTGATGTGCATCCAACTCACTACGGTCGGGTATGTCCGATTGAAACTCCGGAAGGGCCAAATATTGGTTTGATTAACTCGCTAGCGGTATATGCTAGTACTAATAAATACGGTTTCTTAGAAACGCCTTATCGTAAAGTGGCTAATGGTTTGGTTACTGATGATATTGAATACCTATCGGCTATTGAAGAGAGTCAATATGTGATCGCCCAGGCGAATGCGGTTTTAGATACCAAAGGTAAATTCCAGGATTCATTAATTTCTTGTCGTCACTTGAATGAATTCATGTTGTCGGCTCCTGAAGAAGTTAACTATATGGATGTTTCGCCAAAACAAATCGTTTCGGTAGCGGCTTCATTAATTCCATTCCTTGAGCATGATGATGCTAACCGTGCCTTAATGGGTTCGAATATGCAACGTCAAGCAGTTCCAACTTTACGTGCTGAAAAGCCGTTAGTGGGTACTGGTATGGAGCGTGTGGTTGCAACGGATTCTGGCGTAACGGTTGTTGCAAAACGTGGCGGTCGTGTTGATTCGGTAGATGCTGGTCGTATCGTGGTTCGTGTAAACGATAACGAAACAACGGCTGGTGAGTCAGGTGTAGATATCTACAACCTAACTAAGTACACACGTTCTAACCAAAATACATGTATTAACCAAAAACCATTAGTAACTGCGGGCGACACCGTTGCACGTGGTGATGTAATGGCTGATGGTCCTTCGACGGATATGGGCGAGTTGGCTTTGGGTCAAAACATGCTTATAGCGTTCATGCCATGGAATGGTTACAACTATGAGGATTCAATCCTTATTTCTGAGCGCGTTGTGAAGGAAGATCGTTTCACAACTATTCACATCGAAGAAATGACCTGTGTGGCTAGAGATACTAAATTGGGTTCTGAGGATATTACTGCTGATATTCCAAATGTAGGTGAAGCGGCTCTGTCTAATTTGGATCAAACTGGTATTGCTTATATAGGTGCTAAAGTTGGCCCAGGTAATATTCTAGTTGGTAAGGTTACGCCTAAAGGTGAAACCCAGCTAACTCCGGAAGAAAAGCTTTTGCGTGCAATCTTTGGTGAGAAAGCGTCTGATGTTAAAGATACTTCTTTACGTGTGCCGCCAGGAATGTCGGGTACAGTAATCGACGTTCGCGTATTTACTCGTGACGGCGTTGATAAAGATGCTCGTGCATTATCAATCGAAGAAGATGAGCTTAAAGTAGTTCGTAAAGATCTTAATGATCAACAGCGTATTCTTGAAGATGATATTTTTCAGCGTATTGAGAAAATGTTAGTTGGGCAAGTTGCTTTGGGTGGTCCAGAGAAGCTTAAGAAAGACACCAAAATTGCTAAAGAATATTTAACGGAATTGCCGCGTGAAGAGTGGTTTAAAATTCGTCTTAAAGACGATGCTGCTAACTCTGAACTTGAGCAAGTTGCTAAACTTCTTAAAGAACAGCGTAAAGCCTTCTCAGATAAGTTTGATGAGCAAAAAGGCAAAATCACTGCTGGTGATGATTTAGCTCCTGGCGTTTTGAAAACTGTAAAAGTTTACTTAGCGGTTAAGCGTGTTATTCAGCCTGGCGATAAGATGGCTGGTCGTCACGGAAACAAAGGTGTTATTTCAAACATTGTTCCTGTAGAGGATATGCCTTATTCGGAAGACGGCACTCCAGTAGATATCGTTCTTAATCCATTGGGAGTACCATCGCGTATGAACGTGGGTCAGGTTCTGGAAACGCATCTTGGTTGGGCGGCAAAAGGTCTTGGTCACAAGATCGGTGCTTTAATCAAGAAGCAGGCACAGGTAACTGAAGTACGTGAATTGCTTGGTAAAATCTACAATACCACCGGTGGTCGTAGCGAAGATTTAGAAAGCTTCAATGATGCTGAGATTTTTGAGCTTGCACATAACCTACGTTTAGGTGTGCCAATGGCTACACCAGTATTTGATGGTGCAAATGAAGCTCAGATTAAACAATTACTTGAAATTGCAGATTTGCCCGTTAGTGGTCAAACTCAGCTAATTGATGGTCGTACCGGTGAATATTTTGAGCGTGAGACTACAGTAGGTTATATGTACATGCTTAAGTTGAATCACTTAGTGGATGACAAAATGCATGCTAGGTCTACGGGTCCATACAGTCTCGTAACGCAACAACCATTGGGCGGTAAAGCTCAATTTGGTGGTCAGCGTTTCGGTGAGATGGAAGTGTGGGCGCTGGAGGCTTATGGTGCTGCGCATACTCTACAAGAGATGCTTACTGTTAAGTCGGATGATGTTTGGGGCCGAACTAAGATGTATAAAAACATCGTAGATGGCACCCATCAGATGCAACCAGGTATGCCAGAATCCTTCAATGTGTTAATCAAATAGATTCGTTCTCTTGGTCTTAATATTGAGTTGGAGCAAGATTGATTGAATGGTCTGCCCAATGGGTAGGCCGCAATCAGTTTTTTTAGGTAAAGAATTTTTCGCAATCGCTCTAATAAATGAGCAGAACAAACAGGTGTAAGTATGAAAGACTTGTTTCAGATTTTTAAACAACAAAAACCGACTGATGACTTTGATGCAATTCGTATCGGTCTATCGTCT
>CALHVH010000248.1 GCA_938039225.1 uncultured Gammaproteobacteria bacterium | reverse complement strand
TCATTTATTTTAAGTAAAACATAGTCGTTTCCAAGAGTTGAAACAGCAAAAGGAAATTTTAAATCGGCTTCTTTATAATCATCAAAGTCAAATTCTTGATACTTTACACTTGAATGTCGATCTCCAATCTCTGCAACTATTTTAGCCATTTCATTTGTCAAATGTAAAATTGAAACAGATATAGAAGATTGGATCTCCTTTTTCAATAGGTCAACTTGACTTTTATAATCAAAATCGACGAGTTGTAGATAAGAAGATCTTGTTTCTAAAATCTGTTGAAACTCTTCGATATCTTCCAATGCCTTGTCTCTTTCAATCGTTGGTGGTTGACCTAACATTATGTTTACAAATAAAATATTTGAAATTATAATAAGGACGATTTTCATACTTTTCATATTTTTAGTTTTTTGTTGCTGAATTCCAATTTTCCCAAAGTTTAGAAGATTCGTGCCAAAAAGGTCTAGCATTTTTTTCTATAATTGGTGAGTTATAATTGACAAACCAAGTGGCAGAGCGTCTTCTATCTGAACGATTTCCTTCGACGTTATTTTTCATATAATCAATCATCATTGCATTAGAAAATCCATTGGTTCCAACAATTAATGTCCATTTATTGGTTGGTCTAAATTTCAGTGTTAGAGAATCAGGAGTAAAGGAAGGGTTTTGACCAATGATAGATGGGATTTGTGCAAAGACTTCTTCACCTGCACTAATGGTTAAAAAATCTGCATTGGCGACATGTTCTACTCTGCCGCCACCGAAACCAATTCGAATCGGATAACCACTTCTAACAGCATCCATTAATTCTGCTTTTTCTCCAAACAATGCTTTTCCGTATTCATCATTAACGAATACTTTTGTCCATCCTTTGGGAGAGGAGATGTTGCAGCTACTTAACAAAATAAAACATAGGAAGTAAAAGAGTAGGGATGTTGTTTCGTTTTGAATTTTCATCTAAATAATTTTTTGTTGAAAGAATAAACCCTAAGATGAAAATTAAAAATTACTCCACAAATTTTTTTCTACGAATTAACAAAATCAAGGTTTAAATTATACTGCAAGGTAGGTCGGTTTTCCAAAACCGATACTTCTCAAAGTCGAAGGCAAAGTAAAACGTGTTTACCGTCGAACTTATGAAGTATCGGTTTTAGAAAACCAACCTACAAAATCAATATCCTTCAGCAGAATCATCTCCTCGAATGTCCGCACCACCTTCTAATTTTCCGTCAGGTAAAACTAAGACGCCTTCAAATCTTCCAATCTTTCCGCTACCTCTTACCTTTATTTTATGTCCTAACTTTTCTAAGGCCGCATTGGTTTCCGCAGGGAATGCATCTTTTTCAGTAAACAACATATCTGGTCTCCACTGATGGTGAAACCTCGGTGCATTAATTGCTTCCGACATGCCCATATCAAATTCTGTTACATTTAGAAAAACTTGGAAGACTTGTGTTATAATGGTAGAACCACCTGGGGTACCGATAACCATTTTTAATTTTCCATCTTTTGTAACAATGGTAGGTGTCATAGAACTCAACATTCTTTTTTCAGGTTCTATCTTATTGGCTTCGGCACCAATCAATCCAAACATATTCGGTACGCCAGGTTTGGAACTGAAATCATCCATTTCATTATTTAATAAAAATCCTGCTCCTTTAACCATGATGCCCGAGCCATAAGAAAAATTAAGCGTGTAAGTATTGGCTACGGCATTTCCAAATTTGTCTACTACGGAAAAATGCGTGGTATCTGGACTTTCTTTTTTAGCAATGGTCACGGGAGCAACATCGCTACTTTTTCTAGCTTGGTTTAAATTTATACCGTCAGCAATTTTCTTACCATAGTCTTCACTGATTAAAAACTCCAATGGCACATCGTAAAAATCAGGATCACCCAAATGGACACTTCTGTCGGCATAAGCTACACGCATTGCTTCAACTAATAGATGTATACCTTCAGCCGTATCGCGACCTTGTTCCTTTAACGGAAGATGCTCAAGAGTATTAAGCATTTGAATTAAATGAATACCACCCGAACTTGGCGGAGGCATGGATACAATTTGGTAATTATCGACAAGATCTTCCGTACCTGGCACGGTAAACTCACCAGACACCACTTCACGTATTACCGCTTTGTAGTTATTAAGATCAGCATGGGTAATCAATCCTTCATTAGCTTGCATATCTGCGACTATCAAATCTGCTGTTTTACCTTGATAAAAGCCCTTAGCCCCTTTACGAGCAATGCGTTTTAATGTCTTGGCTAAATCACGCTGTCTTAAAATATCACCCGCTTGATAAGACGTACCATCTTGTTTATATAAATAGTGTTTAGTGATAGGATTTTTACTTAAACGCTCTTGACGTCTTTGTAAATTAGTACCTAAATCATAACTAACCACCATGCCTTTGTCGGCAAGACGAATGGCTGGAGCTAATAGGTTTTTCCATTTTAAGGAGCCCCATTTTTCCCAAGCTAAATACATTCCGGCAACGGTACCTGGAACGCCCGCACTTTGATGAGTAAACCACGCTTTTTGTTTATCCACATCCCCTTTGTCATCAAGGTACATGTCTCTGGTAGCTAATTCCGGAGCAAGTTCTCTATAGTCCAAAGCAAATTGTTGGTCAGTTTCTTCTATATGCACCAACATAAACCCACCACCGCCAAGATTACCGGCACGTGGCAAGGTGACTGCTAGGGCAAAAGCGGTTGCAATGGCCGCGTCTATGGCGTTCCCACCTTGTTTAAGGATATCTGCACCCACTTGACTGGCTAATTTATTTTGAGACACCACCATGCCATTAGGAGCAATGGTCGGATGATGAATACTGTCGTAACGAACTAGGGGAGGTGTGTCGGCCTTGGTGTTATCGGCCAATGAAACGAAAGCTAGGAAGAAACTTGCGATAAAAATAATAGTTTGATGCATATATTTCATAGAGTAACCGTAGTGGCAGGTCCCCGTGCCTGCCTAGCAGTGTCAAATACACGCCGCAAAGGCGACCACGGGGAGTCGCCTCTACAAATTATTATACTAATTCAGCCACATTTAATCTCACGATTGGTATCAACTTCTAAACTGCCAATCAAATCATGTAAAGAATTCATCTCATGTTTACGTAAGTAATCCGCTATGCCGGCGTTAATCTTGGCGCACATCAATGGCTGGTAAAATAAACCTGTACCAATACCAACCGAAGAAGCGCCAGCAATCAGAAATTCTAAAGCGTCTTCAACCGTAGCTATACCACCTTGACCAATGATAGGAATATTGTGGTCTCTAGCCACTTGATAAACCTGCCAAACTTTTAATAAAGCGATAGGCTTAATCGCAGGGCCCGATAAACCACCTTGCACATTACCTAATATAGGTTCACGCTTGTGAATGTCTATAGCCATGCCCATCATGGTATTAATAACAGCTAAGCCATCGGTACCCGCTTCTATACACCTACGTGCACTTTCTTGGATATCAGTTTGGTTAGGTGAGAGCTTAGTGATTAAAGGTTTTTTAGTCAGCTTTCGACACGCTTCAACCACTCTGAACGACATATCCGGATCATTACCAAAGGCCACACCGCCTTCTTTGACATTCGGGCAAGAAATATTTAATTCCATGGCATCAATGGGTGAGTCATCAAACTTACGCACCACATCCATATATTCTTCAAGGGTTGATCCGCACACATTGGCAATAAATCGAGTTTCACTGAAATCTAAATTGGGAAGATAATCCTTAACTACTTTATCTACACCTGGGTTTTGTAAACCAATTGCATTCAACATACCCATTGGTGTTTCATAGATTCGGTGAGGAGCGTTACCTAAACGAGGACTGCCAGTGGTTCCCTTTAAACAAATACTACCCACTTGGCGGTTTGAAAAACCGGCAATGCGAGTATATTCCTCACCAAAGCCAACACATCCTGATAGGAGAGAAATGGGCGAGGCAAAATCCATTCCACAAAACTCTGTGCGAAGAATTGGATCTGGCAATACAATGTCGTACTGATTCTGATTAACTGTAGAGGTCAAAATATTTCCTAATGTTTCATATTATTTTATTTGAGCCTGAGATTCCGCCCAATACTGGCAACATTATAAGGCTTTGTGCTAACACTGGGGCACAGCTTCACCTTATTCACCCACTTGGATTTGACTTAGACACAAAAAAATTACGTCGTGCAGGCTTGGATTACCATGAGTTTGCGGAAATTAAGCAATATGATTCGCTAGCCGAATGCTTGTCTCAATTTGAAAATACCAGAATTTACGCGCTGACGACAAAAGGAAAAACTATTTACAGCAGTGCAACATTAGAAAAAGGCGATG
>CALHVH010000247.1 GCA_938039225.1 uncultured Gammaproteobacteria bacterium | reverse complement strand
AACTATGTTGTTTTCTTCTACCAAACGCGATTGGTTTGGCAATGTGCGCGGTGATGTTCTCGCGGGACTGGTCGTTGCCTTGGCTTTAATCCCAGAAGCCATCGCTTTTTCAATTATTGCAGGCGTTGATCCAAAGGTGGGGCTATACGCCTCGTTCTCTATCGCCGTGATTACAGCTATTGTCGGTGGACGTCCCGGTATGATTTCTGCTGCTACCGGAGCCATGGCCTTATTGATGGTGACCTTAGTGAAAGACCAGGGCTTAGAATATTTGCTAGCTGCGACTGTATTAACCGGTATTATCCAGATGCTAATGGGTTATATGAAGCTTGGGAGTTTGATGAGCTTTGTATCCCGTTCAGTGGTGACTGGTTTTGTTAATGCCTTAGCCATTTTGATTTTTGTCGCCCAATTACCTGAACTGACCAGTGTAACCTGGCATGTGTATGCAATGACAGCAGCTGGTTTAGGCATTATTTATTTATTTCCGTATATTCCTAAAATTGGAAATGTTATTCCATCACCACTAGTAACGATTGTATTACTGAGCATAGTAGCGATTGTAATGGATTTACCGATTCGTACTGTTGGTGACATGGGAGATTTACCCGACACTCTTCCAGTATTTTTGTGGCCAGACGTCCCTTTAAATTTTAATACTTTGATGATTATCTTCCCGTACTCAATGGCACTTGCAGTCGTTGGTTTATTGGAATCTTTGATGACGGCAACAATCGTTGATGACTTAACGGATACACCAAGCGATAAAAACCGTGAATGTAAGGGTCAAGGACTTGCCAATGTGGCCACAGGCTTTATGGGTGGTATGGCAGGTTGTGCAATGATTGGTCAATCCGTAATTAACGTTAAATCTGGCGGTCGAGGGCGTTTGTCCACCATGGTTGCTGGAGTAGTTTTACTGATCATGGTGGTATTTTTAAATGATTGGGTTGCTCAGATACCCATGGCAGCTTTGGTCGCTGTGATGATTATGGTATCTATTGGTACTTTTGATTGGAAATCAATTAAAAACATCAAGACCAATCCAAAATCTAGTACCTTAGTTATGCTGGTTACGGTCTTAGTGGTTGTTCATACACATAATCTAGCTTATGGTGTATTTGTAGGTGTGTTATTAGCTGCATTATTCTTTGCTCGAAAGGTAAGCCGTTATATGGATGTCGAGTTAATTAAAGATGAAGAGAAGAGAACGCATACTTATAAAGTGTTTGGCGAAGTATTTTTTAATTCATCCTCTAAATTTGTAGAGTATTTTAATTTTAAAGATGTTGTTGAAAAAGTTGTTATTGATTTAACTAGAGCTCACTTTTGGGATATATCTGCGGTTGCAGCTTTAGACAAAACAGTCATTAAGTTTAGACGCGAAGGTGCCGAAGTTGAAGTTATTGGCTTAAACAAAGCAAGTGAAACTATGGTGGATAGATTTGGTGTACATGATAAGCCAGAAGCCGCTGAACTTGCCCTTGGAGGACATTAATATGATTCAAGATATACCGGGGAAATTTGTACTTGCTTGCATAGACGGCTCTAATTTCAGTGAAGCTGTTTGTGATTACTCAGCTTGGATTGCAAAAACCGTTCAAAAACCACTCAAGTTTTTGCACACGATTGAACATCGTCATTTACCTGCAGTTGCTAATCTTAGTGGTTCAATTGGTTTAGGTGCTCGCAGTGAACTTTTAGAAGAGCTGACACAAATCGAGCAAAGCCGAGGTAAGCTTTTGATTAAAAAAGGCCAAATCATGTTAGCAGCTGCAAAAGAACGCGCTGAAAAGAATGATGTGCCAGAGATCATAAGTCAACAAAGACACGGTAGTTTAAGTGAATCTTTAGTTGAACTGGAACAAGAAATTCGTGTTTTAGTTTTAGGTGTCCGTGGAGAAACTCATGATGATGAGAGCAGTGGTCATAGTGCACGTTTGGAAACGGTTATTCGTTCCCTACACAAACCCATATTAGTGGTTAACAAAGTCTTTACACAGCCTAAAAGTGTTTTACTTGCCTATAATGGGAATGAAGCATCAGTCAAGGCAGTGAATATGGTTGCATCCAGTCCTTTGTTCAAAAATATAGTGTGTCATTTAGTCAATGTATCCGACAATCCAAAAGAATCTACTGACTTACTAGCAAAAGCAAAAAGTATATTAACAAGCACAGGCGTTGAAGTGGTAAGTTCAACACTCACTGGAAAAGTTGATGATGCTATTGTGACGTATCGACAAGAACATGATTTAGATATGATCATGATGGGAGCATTTAGCCATCACCGTATTAGAGATATTCTATTAGGTAGCTTCACGGGAAAAATGTTAGAAAGAACACAGCGACCATTATTATTACTAAGATAAACGGGTAGTTGTTAAAAACTTAGATCCATAGAATTAAATATTGAAAGTGACTTTATTAATTTTTCAATTGTGGTTACTATAGCTAAATCTTCACTCAAAGAAAAGTTGTTATCTATGCGAATAGGAATTGTTGTTTGTTCATCTTGCGATTTACCAGAATCATTCATCAAAGAAAACGACATACAAATCATGCCGGTCAGTCTTAAATTTAAAGATGGCGAGTTTATTGACACCCGAGATCCTGTTGCAACACAAACCTTCTACAAAAAATATCTTGAAGAAAAGGATTTAGAAGGCGAAACCAGTTCAATGAGCGTGAAGCGAATAAGTAATTGGTTTCTGGATGAGCTGGTCTTAAAGTATGATCGTGTACTAGTGATTACCATGACAAAAAATCGTAGTCCAGTATTCGAAAATGCGACCAAAGCGTCTTTTGGTATATTAAGTGGATACAGACAAAAACGCAGAGATGCGGGTTTAAAAGGCTCATTCGCCTTAAGAGTTATTGATAGCACCAATTTATTTACTGGTGAGGCAGTCATTGCTTACGAAGCTGCCCGCCTAAAGAGAGAAAAAATCATCTCTTTTGATAAATGGCGATCTTACATTGATAAAATTGCTAAACACACACATGGCTTTTTAGTGCCAAATGATTTGTATTATTTACGAAATGTAGCCAGAAAAAAGGGCGATAAACAGCTCACTGCGACCAAATACTTCTTAGCTAAAACCTTAAATATAAAGCCAATTAGTTCGGCTAATCAAGGTGAAACAAAGATTCACGATAAGGCCAAGGGTTTTGACCAAGCTGTTTCAAAATTACTAGCACAAGCTAAAAATGCGATTGATGAGGGCTTATTAGTGCCAATAATTTGCATGAGTTTTTCAGGCAATCCCAAAGAAATTACCTCAAGAAAAGATTACCAAGCCTTAATTGAGTATGCCAATAAGCATAATATAGAACATACTATGTCTGTAATGAGTATTACGGCTGGTATTAATTTAGGTCCCGGAACCTTTTCTTTAGCCTATGCCACCATGGCTTAGCTAAACTTCGATTGGTGTTTGAAAAGCTGATCGGGTGTCTTCAAGGGCTTGAGTTGTATCTGCATGATATGTAAATACTAGTGAGAACTTACTATTGCTTGTTTGGTTGTTCCCGGCGGCATGAAAGCAGTGAGCACTAAATAACAGAATATCACCAGCATCTAATTCCACTAATCTTGCAGTGTTTAACCGCTGTTGGTTATACGGATGATCGGTTTTTAAAAATTGATTTTCATCTAAAGCGTCGTCTTCTACATCCCAACGATGGGACCCGGGCAAAATACTCATTGCACCATTTTCAACTTTTTCAGCACCTAAGGCTATCCACGAATTTATAAGGTATTTATTGCTGAAATGCCAATAACGAGTATCTCTATGCCATAAGGTTTTTGAGCTAAACTCTGGCTGCTTAGTCATGATGCAATTGTGATGACTCGGGTTTAAATACAGTGTTTGGCATTTGAGAATATCTTTAATCCCCTGAGTAACGGTTTTAGTTAAAGCATGCTCTTGATAAATTTTATCTCTTTGATACGCACCCAATAAACGTCTGATGGTATCGCCACCTTCTGCTTGTTCAGATTTGGGTGCTCCAGGGTAATTCACACGCGCTTCTAATTCGAATGGTGCGATTCGATTGTTTAGGTGCTCTGTTGTTTTTGCTCTTAGTCGTTCAAGTCTTTGACTAGATATAACTTGCGGTAAACGTAAGTATCCATCAATTTTAAATTGCTGGATTTGGGCTTTCGATAACATAAGAACTTACTGATTAATTATTTCAAAAAGTGCATTTTGTGATTCTGTGACATATACCGCTGATCCATCACTTAATAAGATTCTACAGTCGCCAGCATAGTTTTCATCCGTGTCATCTATTCTGATAATTTTGTCCGCATTAAGTAAGATTATTTCATCATCAGAAGTAGAGGTAACGGCACCAGCAGCTTGAGTAACTCTAATCATTTTTGCCATAGGTTTATCCTATCAGTTTAGTGAATTTTAATTATAAAGCTCTTGAATTACTTGAGCTTATAGCGAGTATACGACATATATGTTTTGACTAATAGCCTATAATGTCACTTATAAACTCACTTAAAATTATTTATCGCAAGGTTCAATTATGTCAATGATAGTAAACCGTAGAGACATGGATTTCTTAATGTATGAAATGTTAGATCTTGAGAGTGTTCTTAAGAGCCAACGTTACGCTGATTACGATAAAGAAACTATCACCGCAATTTTGGACACGGCACAGCAAATTGCGGAAGAAAAATTTTTACCCATCGCTGCAAAATTAGATGCTAATGAACCAAGCTTTGATGGTCATAAAGTTCATATCATCCCTGAAGTCAAAGAAGCATTAGATGCTTATAAAGAAGCGGGTCTATTTGCAGCTGGTTTTGATTATGATGTTGGTGGTTTGCAATTACCTTGGGTGGTTTATCAGATTATAACTGGCATGTTTACTTGTGCCAATGGCCCATTAATAGGTTATGCATTTTTGACTGGCGCTAATGCAAACATGCTTAATACCTGTGGTAGCCAGGCACTTAAAGATATTTATTTAGATAAGCTAATCAATGGTGAGTGGTTTGGAACCATGTGTTTATCTGAGCCACAGGCTGGCTCTTCATTATCTGACATTCGAACTAAGGCCGAATTAACAGATTCAGGTCATTATAAAATTACTGGTACCAAGATGTGGATTTCCGGCGGAGAGCAGGAAATTTCAGAAAATATCATACATATGGTATTAGCAAAAATCCCAGGGAGCCCACCAGGCGTAAAAGGCATATCCTTATTTCTAGTACCTAAATATAGAGTAAACCCTGATGGTAGTCTTGGAGAGAAAAATAATGTTGCTCTTGCTGGCTTAAATCATAAAATGGGAAATCGTGGTACGA
>CALHVH010000246.1 GCA_938039225.1 uncultured Gammaproteobacteria bacterium | reverse complement strand
TACATCGCATAACGTTGATAATACGGGCCTTCGGTGTAATAGCCATCAGGGGAAAATGGATTATCAATATTCGCTAAAAACCCAGCTTTTCCTTCACGTGAATAAATAAACCCGCCATCATTATCTTTAGCATTTACATCTATTGAGTCAAATGCCAAGCCATTCAAAGCTCGGTCGATAAGCTCCTCATCTTGCATAACTAAACCTATCATACCAACTCCAGCAACGCCCCACGTACTGTGGTTATGCACGCGATTGAAAAATTGCGGGCTATCTACAGAAATATGATCTGCGAAAGGACGAAACAGATTTTGCTCCAATTTGTTGCGCTCTTCTTCTGAAAGCCACTCATAAATAGCATCATAACCCTGAGCTGCATATACAAGCCAATTAGAATCGTTTAGACATTGCCAAAAGAGTTTTCCTCTAGCGTAAGAGCGAGTTTGAGGATGTAAAGGCAAGTCTTTGTACATGGCTTCATATTGAAAAAACATGTCGCGAATATAAATTGCATATTTTTCATCTTCTAGGATTTGAAATAAGACACCAGCTTTTTGTAGCATAAAGAAATTAGCTTTATGTCTTTGATGAGTATAGCCACCTGAGAAGTCTTTAGGGATAGGTGTGTCTATGCCTTTTGCAATTTCACTATCTACTTCTTTTTGCAAAGCCTTTAAGCTTGAATCAAACAATGGAACTTTGCCTAAATCAGCTTGAATTTTGCGTATACCCTCTTTGGTTAAAATTAAACCCTTACGCTCTTTAGAAGGAGATGCAGTATTGGAATTAACTTTAGGCTCGCTATCAATTTCAACAGAAGACTCAACTTCAGTTTTGATACTTAGCTCTGAATTAGCTTCAACATTTGCAACAACAGTAGAGTCTTCTTCAACTTTAGAATCCGAACAAGCGATTAGACTAAACGATAGTAACAACAAAGAAATTATTTTAATTGGTTTCATTTTTCAAATACTCATCTTATATTTTATTAAATTATTTTTTATCAACTATTGCCAGGGTAGCATTCCAAAACAGTCATCCCATCTTTTGAATCATACTCAAATTCTCTCACTCCAGCAGGGCAAAAGAATCGCTCCCATTGTTGTAAATGAGTCACTTCATTATCGATACAAATTGTTCCAGAACCTTTACTCACTATACCTATGAAAAAGGAGTTTTGTTTGCGTTTAAAGTTTCCATTAATTGAAGCACGTTTAACGGTAAAGCAATGCGTTTTATCAGAACCGATTAGTTCTTCAAGACAGTTTCCAGCTTGGTTATCAAAAAGAACTTTTGGTAAGCAACGAAACTCTGCATCAATTTTTTCAGGAGGAACTGGGTTGTAATTAAAGACATCTAATGCGGTCTCAATATCTCTGCCCATAAATCTTGCCTCTTCAGGTATTACATAACCACAACGTTCAAACTCAAACCTCACGGCTAAATCTGAAGGCTCCATTATTTCCAGCATCAGTATCCCTTCTCCTAAAGCATGTGGACGACCACCAGGTAGTAATATTACATCACCAGGTTTAACTGGGATTTTATCGAAACATTTTTCAATAGCTTCAATATTTTGAGTTTCAATCCATTCTTTAAGTTCATCACGACTTGGAGAACGTTGAAAGCCTGCATAGATATAAGGGTTTTCCACTCCGTCACGAATTTCAAGAATCACATATGCTTCAGTTTTACCGTGAGGCGCATTAAGTCTTTCCTGTGCAAAGGTGCTGCTTGGATGTGCTTGAAAGTGTAAGCGTGTTGAACTGTCTAAATATTTAACTAATGGAATATTCTCCATAGAACAAACTTTCTCACCCTCTTTACCTAAATAATATTCTTGGTCTGATTGAACTAAGTCGCGAAAAATAATTTCTTTGCCATCTTCACTAATAGTTCTGGCTAAGCCTTCAGTGATATTTTCACGACCAACATTACGTGCTTCAACCGTTGAGCCAATCCAGTCTTCTGGGAAACTAGAGTCTTGTGGATTTTCCTTACCCTCAATCATGTCCAGCAACTTACCTCCCTGATAGGTGCGCCATACACGATTCTTTGTAAATTTTATAATTTTATTCATTCCGATAACTCTAATTACTCTTTAACTTATTTAAATAACTTCTTTAAACTTATTAGGCAAAATATTTTCAGCCAAAAAAACCTAATGAAATTATTCTCCACTTAGCCAAAGATTGAATTCCATACTCCCCCGATTGCAATCACTGAAGTAAAAATTGAGAACAGTAAAATAACAGCAAGAATACTATTAGAAGCCCAGTTATTTTTATACTCACCCATTAAGTCGGTACGATTACTAAGATAAAAAATGCATGCTACCGTGATTGGTAATATAACAGCATTGAAAGCTTGCGAAACAATCATTACAAACACAGGCCTAGCATCGAAAATCGGCACAACTAAACCTAACAAGGAAATTAAAAATACTAATATACGGTATTTACCCAATGTCATATCGCGTTTGCTATTGTTGTAATCACATAATAAC
>CALHVH010000245.1 GCA_938039225.1 uncultured Gammaproteobacteria bacterium | reverse complement strand
CCTACCGTAGTCGTGACCGATGAGAATTTAGATAAGTTGTATCGTTCAAAATTGGAAGACAAAATTAATCCACTTGCTTGGTTAGTTGTTCCGGCTTCAGAAGAATCGAAGTCTTTTGATACGTACCAGTGGCTGCTAAGTGAATTAGTTACTTTAGGTCTTAAACGTGACGGAGTTCTTATTGGTATTGGGGGTGGAGTCGTCGGTGATTTGACAGGTTTTGTTGCGGCCTCATACATGCGTGGAACCCAGTTAATGCATATTCCAACCAGTTTACTGGCAATGGTTGATTCATCTATAGGTGGTAAAACAGGAATAAACCTACCTGAAGGTAAAAATCTAGTTGGTTCAATTTATCAGCCTTATACGGTTATCGCTGATTTAGACTTTCTGCATACCTTACCTGAGCGAGAGTATTTATCTGGCTTAGCAGAGGTAATCAAGTATGCATTTTTATATGATACTAAATTACTGGAAAAGCTTGAAAATAACAGTGAAAAAATTCTAAAAAGAGACACTGTGATTATGCATGAGATTGTTAGTCGTTGTATTGCAATTAAAGCAGAAATTGTTGAGGCTGATGAGCAAGACCATGGATTGCGAATGTTACTTAATCTTGGGCATACCTTTGGACATGCCATAGAAACGGTACAAGAATATAAAGGCTTTAAGCATGGGGAAGCCGTAGCCGTCGGTATGTGTATGGCTGCAGATCTATCTGCACAAATAGGTAAAATAAGTACACAAGATGCTAAACGTGCAAAACGCGTGGTTGCAAGTTTTGGCTTACCGACTAAATGGTCAGGTTTTAAAGTTGATGAGTTTATTCAAGTGATGCAAGGTGATAAAAAAAATACCAGTGCAACACAGCGCTTCATCTTACTAAATCAGCTAGGCGAGGCCTATGTTGATGAAAGTATAACTCATCAACAAATTCAAACAGTGTTAACGAGTTATTTATAAATAGTTATGTCAGCGAGCTCTCAAAACTACTTCGCAACGTACGCTGTAAACACAACTCAATCTATTGGTCGAGAATTTCAAGAATTCTCTAATACTCAACGCGATGCTTTTCAAAGAGATCGTGACCGCATTATTCATTCAAACGCATTTAGACGCCTCATGTACAAGACACAAGTCTTTGTCAATTATGAAGGGGACATGTACCGAACTCGTCTGACGCACTCATTAGAAGTGGCACAAATTGGTCGTAGCGTTGCTCGAAACTTGAATCTTAATGAGGCTCTGACTGAGGCTATCTGTTTAGCCCATGATTTGGGGCATACACCTTTTGGACATGCCGGACAAGATGCATTAAATACTTGTATGCGGGATTTTGGTGGTTTTGAGCATAATCTACAGTCATTAAGAACGGTAGATGTTTTAGAAAAACGTTATGCGGCATTTCCTGGTTTAAATTTGATGTTTGAAACACGTGAAGGCATTTTGAAACATTGCTCTAAACGTAATGCTAAAACTTTAGGAAAGCTTGGAGAAAGGTTTTTATTAAGAGAGCAGCCATGTTTGGAAGCTCAAATTGCCGATCTCTCAGATGCGATTGCATATAATAATCACGATGTTGATGATGGCTTGCGAGCTGGCCTACTGAATGTAAAAGGTTTATGTGAAACGCAGTTATTTGCTGAGAAGTTTGATGTAGTTAAGACACTGTATCCAGAATTGGAGGGAAGTCTTTTGCATAATGAAATTATTCGACGCATGATTAATGACTTAGTTTTAGACTTACAAAACAATTCAGCGAGTAATATTAGGGATGAAAATCCAAAGTCAGTACAAGACGTACGACTAGCACCTAAGAAAATGATATTAATGAGCACTGAGATGTTGCTAAAACATCAAGAACTAAAAAAATACTTATTTAATAATTTCTATAAACACAGTAAAGTTTTAGAAATGAACAATCACGCTGACAAGGTAATTACCACATTGTTTAATGGGTATTTAAATGACCTTACTCTCCTACCTGCTGAACATAAGCAGTACGCACTTAATGAAAGTGACTTGTCAGCTGACAATCAGAAGGCTCGTGCTGTGGCGGATTATATTGCGGGCATGACCGATCGATATGCCGAGCAGGAATATTTAAGTTTTATTAATTAATGCCTGAAAAATAGTCTTTTTTACTGTAAATCCTTAGGCTGCTCAGCAGTAAAATGCTGAGAAGTGTAAAATAGTCGTAATCTATACTCTTAGTCGGCTTCACTATGTCAAATAATACCCTCAAGAATGATCGCTTCATTCGTGCCTTGTTGCGTCAACCTGTTGATCAAACACCAATATGGATTATGCGTCAGGCTGGTCGGCATCTTCCTGAGTATAAAGCCTTACGCGCTGAGGCTGGTGATTTCATGTCGTTGTGCACGAACCCAGAGCTTGCCTGCGAAGTGACATTGCAGCCTCTCAGACGCTATGATTTAGATGCGGCCATTCTGTTTTCGGATATTTTAACCATTCCTGATGCAATGGGTTTGGGCTTGCATTTTGTAACAGGTGAAGGGCCACGTTTTAAAAGACCAGTATCAACACTCGCAGAAATTAAAAAGCTTGCTGTACCTGACATGGGTGCAGAGCTCAAATACGTACCAGATGCAGTCAGTAAAATCCGCAGTGCCTTAAATAATACTATTCCATTAATAGGCTTTACAGGGAGTCCATGGACATTGGCTACTTACATGGTTGAAGGCGGGCCTAGTAAGAATTATTCAAAGGTAAAGGGGCTGCGTTATCAAGACCCTAAAGCCATGCATGCTTTATTAGATGTTCTTGCGGATGCTTGTATTAGCTATCTTAATGCTCAAATCGAAGCAGGTGCTCAAGCATTACAAATTTTTGATTCTTGGGGAGGCGTGTTAAATACAGCTGATTACCAAGAATTTTCCTTGGCTTATATGCACAAAATTATCGCAGGTATCCATAAAGAATACGAAGGGCAAAAAATTCCAGTTATTTTGTTTACTAAAGGTGGGGCGCAATGGTTAGAGAGCATGGTTGATTGTTCTGATGCCGCACGACCAGATGCTTTAGGACTAGATTGGACGTACTCGATTGATCTAGCTAAGCAACAAGTTGGCTCAAAAGTAGCCTTACAGGGAAATATGGATCCTTGTGCTTTATATGGAAGTGATGAGAACTTACAGTTAGCTGCAAAGTCTGTATTAGATGACTTTTATAAGTCAAATCAGAATTCATTTGGGCATGTGTTTAATTTAGGTCATGGCATACACCCTGGAATTGCTCCAGAAAAAGTTAAACTATTGGTTGATACTGTACATTCACATAGCGCTGAGCTAATAAAGAATTCTTAATTTATGCTAGAAACTTTTGACTCAGAATTAAAAGCAAAGCGTTTGCGTACTATGAAACGTATGGCAACTGGTTTGCTATTGTTAATGGCCGTAATTTTTGTAGTTAGTCATTATTACCGCGAAGCATTACCGTGGCTGAATTACGTACGCGCTTTTGCAGAGGCGGCAATGGTAGGTGCGATGGCGGATTGGTTTGCTGTTACCGCCTTATTTAAACATCCAATGGGCATACCTATTCCACATACTGCGATAATTCCCAAACGCAAAGATGAAATAGGGCAAACATTAGCAAAATTTGTGAGTGAAAATTTCTTAACTGCTGAAGTACTGCAACCAAAGCTACAGCGAATGCAAATTTCACAACGTATTGGCGACTGGCTTTCAAAAGAAAGTAATGCAAAACGTTTAACCCATGACGCAAAAGGGTTTATGCAGTGGCTATTTTCTGCAAGTGATACTCAAAATCTAAAACAATTTTCACGTGAGCATTTACAACATGGTTTACGTGAAGTTCAAATCACACCTTTGCTTGCTAAAGTATTAGAGTTGTTAACGATTAATAATAGACATCAGAGTTTTGTTGATCTTATGTTAAGAGCCGTTTGGAAACAGTTACAGGTTAATAAACATAAGCTACGCGATAAAATTGATAAAGAGAGTCCTTGGTGGCTTCCTTCTTTTGTGGATGAAGAAATTTATAACAAAATCAGTCTGCAGCTAGAACAAGCTGTATTGCAAATTGGTAGTGATGAAAATCATGAAGCTAGAAATAATTTCAATAAGGCGCTTTTAGAGCTTATTGAAAAATTAAAAACCGACCCTGAGATGATTACAAAAGGCGAAGCGATAAAGAATGAGTTATTAGAGCATCCTTCTGTGCATGCCTATTTAGGAGAAATTTGGTCTAGTGTGAGTAATTATTTTTTGAAAGAAGTTAATAATGAAAATTCAAGCCTACGTGATCGTTTACAAAATACTGTTCAATCGTTTGGTCAGGCCATGTTAGACAATGCAGAACTAAAAGAACAAGTCGATTCTTGGGTTCAAAAAGCTGGCCTATATATGGTTTCTCACTATCGTGAAGATATGAGTACTGTAATCAGTGATACTGTTAAATCATGGGATGCAGAGTTGACAAGTGATCGGATTGAATTGCAAGTAGGACGAGATTTACAATTTATACGCATCAATGGTACTTTAGTAGGTGGTATTGTTGGTCTTACAATTTATGTTATATCTACTCATCTGCTACACTAATTACTTAGAAAGACTAAAATATAATTATGACTTTTATACAAAAACTACAAAAACGCTGGACCGAGAATAAAACCTTGGTCTGTGTTGGTTTGGACCCAGACCCAAGGCGTTTTCCAAAGATTATTGGCAACAGCGCAGACTCAATTTTTGCGTTTAATAGAGCCATTATTGATGCAACCGCCGATTTGGTATGTGCTTATAAGCCGCAAATCGCTCACTTTGCAGCACTTAATGCCGAAGATCAATTAAAAGAATCGATTGCATATATTCACAGTGAATATCCTGGTATTCCTGTTATTCTCGATTCAAAACGAGGAGATATAGGCAGCACTGCGGAGCGATATGCACATGAAGCATTTGAACGCTATCAGGCTGATGCCGTAACGGTTAATCCCTATTTAGGAATTGATGGGGTAAAACCTTTTACCGATTATAAAGATAAAGGTGTCATTTTACTTTGTAGAACATCTAACCCAAGTGCTAAAGATTTCCAGGATTTACAGGTTGGAGATAAACCGCTGTACGAATGCGTTGCTGAAACCATTTCGAATGAATGGAATGAGAATAATAACTGTGCCTTGGTAGTAGGAGCTACCTGGCCAGAACAGCTTGGAAATATTCGTAATATTACTGGTGACATGCCTATTCTCGTTCCAGGTATAGGAGCGCAAGGTGGCGATCTAGAGGGCACATTGAAACATGGTCTTGATAGTAATAAAACTGGATTAATTATTAATTCATCACGCGGTGTGTTGTATGCGAGCAAAGAAAGTGATTTTTCAGCTGCAGCGCGTGACGTAGTTTTACAAATGAACCAAGCAATTTTGAATACAATCTCCAAATTATAATGTAAAAAAAGAGGGTAAAAATGAACAACGTGTCTTTAGAAAAAGCCAGTGCATATTCAGATAAAGCAATAGATTTAGTTATGGCGTATGCGCCTAAAGTGTTAATGGCCTTAGCAACCTTAATCATCGGTTTGTTTATTATTCGAATGGTGATGAATGGCTTGAAAAAGCTTTTTGCACGTCAGAATTATGATGCCACGCTACAAGGCTTTTTAGTTAGCTTGGTTGGAATGGTATTAAAAGTGCTGTTGGGCATAACCGTTATCTCAATGTTGGGCGTGCAAATGACCTCCTTCATTGCATTATTAGGTGCCGCCGGTTTAGCCGTTGGTATGGCCCTAAGTGGCACTTTGCAAAATTTTGCAGGTGGAGTAATGTTATTGTTATTCCGTCCATACAAAGTGGGTGATTTAATTCAAACAGAAGGACATACTGGGGTAGTAAAAGAAATTCAAATTTTCAATACGGTCTTAAATACTCCAGATGGAAAAACTGTCATTGTGCCTAATGCCCCTATTTCTACTACATCTTTAGTTAACTTTACCGCTCAAGGAACATTACGGGTAGATTTAAGTGTTGGTATTGGTTACCAAGATGATATTAAGAAAGCCAAAGATATTATTCTTGACGTGCTTAACAGTGACGAACGTATTTTAAAAGATCCAGCCGCTTTTGTTGGAGTTGAAGCCTTAGGTGATAGTTCGGTTAACTTGGTTGTTAGACCATGGACCAGTACGGCACATTATTGGGATGTGTTTTTTGATACTAATGAGGCGGTTAAAAATGCTCTAGATGCTAATGGTATTTCTATTCCATTCCCACAACGTGATGTGAATATGAAGCAGGCGTAGTCGCTAAAATATAATCACAACCGTGATTGAATGAAGCCCCAAAATACTGGGGCTTTTTTTATACCGAAATTTAAGTTAGTCATTAAGCATTTAAAATCATTAGTGCAATAACGCCATCATCAATATTGTCCAGTCTTATTGTGCCGTTGTGTAAATCGGCCACTTCTTTTACAAAACTCAAACCTAAGCCTGTGCTTTTTTGACCGCTTTGCGGTCGAGGTAAAGAATAAAAGCGTTCAAACAAACGCTCTTTTGCATAGTCTGGAATGGATTCGCCAGTATTTTTAATGCTTATATGTATTTGTTTTTCTTGCAAGGACAATTGAATGTTAATACTGGTTTCTGGTATTGCAAAATCAATGGCGTTATCTAAAAGATTGCTAACGGCTTGTTGCAATAAAAACTTCTCGCCTTGGATAGCAAGCTTCTCTCCTGAAAATTCATAGTCAATATTTAAGTTTTTTGCTTTGAGTAAGGATGATTTAGTTTCGACTTCAGTGCTAATTAAGTTATGCAAATTTACCGCTTCGGTATTTTCTAAAGCTTGTTTTTTTTCAACTGAGGCGAGTTTTAAAAGTCTATCGATAAACTGTTTGAGTCTATTGGTTTCATTTTGTATATTGGCTAGAAACCGTTGTTGTTGTGCCGGATCCATATTTTCTTCTTGCAGAAGTTCTGAAGCGCCATGAATAGTTGCAAGTGGGCTTTTCATTTCATGCGTTAGGGTATGAATATAGTTTTCTACGTAGGACTTCCCTTCAAGTTCTTCACGCATAGCTTCAACTGCGCTGGCCAATTGATCTAAGCCTTTTTCTCTAAGTTTGGGCGGTTTCACTCGTTCGCCACGTCTTACGGCTTCCACATACTGGATGAGTTTTCTGATTGAGCCCGTTAGAATAAATGCAGTGATTAAACCGAGTACTAAACCAAGGCTCAACAGAATAATTCCACGTAACCAAATTTTATTTTGATTCAGTTCAATGACGGGTTGGATACTGATATTTGGTTTACCTACAGTAAGCACTCCATGTATATCCTGACCCCATTTAATGGGTGCAGCAACATACATCACAGTACTTAATGGGTCGTCTGCATCAGCTCTACTGGTACGGGCTCCGTAATCGCCACGCAATGTGAAGGCAACATCTCGCCAATTGCTATAGTTTTTACCAATTTCATTTGGATTGGTATGAAAAACAACTTTGCCAGCCTTATCAGTTATATATATTTGAAAATCTGGTTTGGTTTTTTGTAAATAATAAATCTCAGCATTTAATTTACGTGCTTGATAGCGTTGAAAGGCGTTTGAAAAAGATACGGTAGTTAAGGTGCCATTTTTCAAATCACGCGAAATAACTTCAGCTAATAAATTTGCCGTGTCAACTAGTGTATCTTCAGCCGATTGGCTCATGCTAGGTTGTAGTTCGTCGACCACACTATTTAGCAACCAATAGGCTCCTACAGCTACAAGAATAAAATAGGCTAAAAAAATTCTAACACTGAGTTTCATTGACTTATACAGCTTAGCTTTACCCGAGAGTGCAGCTATAGCCCAAGCCACGATGAGTTTTAATTGGATTTAAGTTCTCATCTACTTCTCTAAGCTTTGAACGTAAAGTTTTTATATGTGTATCAACTGAGCGTTCAAAACTGCCAGTAGGTTCAGTCCAAACTCTATCCATTAATTGAGCACGACTAAAAACACGTTCTGGCTGTGAGAGTAATGTTTTGAGAAGAAGATATTCATAACGAGTTAACTCCAGTACTTTGCCTTTATAACTAATACGTGCCTTTTCTTCTTCAACCACAAAACCGTGCTCGGCTTGGAGAGTAGCCATACTAGAACCCGAAGAGCGGCGCAGAATAACTTTAACTCTGGCTACAACCTCGCGTGGGCTAAAAGGTTTGGTTACATAGTCGTCACCGCCAATTTCTAAGCCAACGATGCGATCCACTTCTTCAGTTCTTGCCGTTAAAAAGATAATGGGTACTTGAGAGACTTTACGTATACGTTTGCACAGTTCAAAACCATTGGTATCAGGCAGGCCCACATCTAAAATAAGTAAGTCAGGTGTCCAGTCGCTTAACTTTTTAAAGCCTTCTTCAGCCAATCTATCCCAATGAACATCAAACTGCTCGGTTTTTAAAGCGTAGATAAGATTGTCAGCGATTCCGGGTTCGTCTTCGATGATGAGTATTTTTTGCATAGCTTTATTATAGCCTTCAAGACTTATAGTGAGTATTAATTATGTCAATAGTCTGTGTATAGAGTATGTGCGATAATCAGTATTAATGAAGTTTCTGTGAACTTCGCCTAAATATTACTTCAAACGAGAAAACGATTATGTCAGACACTCAATTACCAGAAACTTATAAAGAATTACGTACCGAAATCACCGCTGAGAATGAGCTTAAGCTTTATCTAGCAACATGTCCTATGCCGAGCTTGGCAGAGCATGAGGTTTTGATTAAAGTGCAAGCTTCGCCAATTAATCCATCGGATATTGGATTATTGCTAGCTACTGCGGATGTACGCACACTGAAAGTTGAAGGCAGCGGCGATGAGGCCGTGGCCACTATG
>CALHVH010000244.1 GCA_938039225.1 uncultured Gammaproteobacteria bacterium | reverse complement strand
GAGCTTGGTTTTGTCAGAAATTAGTTCAGGAAGTATTGCTAAATCTAATTCACCTTTTTGGATGATTGGTAGTATTTTCAAAACCGCATTTTTACGTTGGCAGAGTAATTGCCAAGGCACTAAATTTGAATGATGCTCCATGCCCGAGACAATTATTTCATCACCTGCAGAAATTGCATATTCACCAAACGAAAACGCGAGGAGATTTAATGCTTCTGTAGCCCCTTTAGTAAAGATGATTTCTTTTGTCGATTTAGCATTAATGTAGTTTGCTATTTTTTCACGTGAACCTTCATAAAGGTCTGTGGCGCGACCACTCAGTGTATGAACACCGCGATGAACATTAGAATTGTGATTGGCATAGTAACTACTGATTGCATCAATAACTTGTTGAGGCTTTTGTGCTGTTGCCGCATTATCAAGATAGGCTAATGGTTTTCCATGCACTTCTTGATGCAGTGCGGGGAAATCTTTTCTATACAATTCCACATCGAATGCACTTTGTATTTTTTGTGCAGGATTATTCATGATTCGAATCCTAGGCGTGCATCAAGCCACTCTTCTAAGACGCTTGGAACCAAGCCATAGTAGGTAGAGCGTGAAAAAGCAGAAACTAAAACTTTTTCGGCAGCCTCTTTGTCTAAACCACGTGAACGTAAATAAAATAAGGACTCTTCATTAAGTTGGCCGACAGTTGCACCATGAGCACATTTCACATCGTCAGCATAAATTTCTAATTCAGGTTTAGTATTGATTTCAGCAAATTTAGAAAGTAACAGATTATTGTTTTGCAAATCAGCATTTACTTGCTGGGCATCCACTTCAACATAAATTTTTCCGTTGAATATACCGCGGCTCTTATCATCCAGTACGGCTTTTACGCCCATGCTTGACTGGGTATGATCTACATGATGGTAGACATCTAGGTGGGTATCTAAAACTTGTTTCTCTGTGCCATGTAATAAATTACTATGAACGAATTCGGCACCTTTACCTAAAACATCCACAACAACATCATGTCGACTTAGCTGAGACCCTATTTCTAATTGCGTGAATTTGAATAGCGAGTCAGCATTCAAATGAGCATGTGTTTTAGCCAGTTGGAAAGTATGGCTTCCAAGGTCTTGTACATTGATAAGGGTAATTTGACTATTAGCTCCGGCATTCAATGTAGTTACTGGAACTAAAGTTGAATTTAGATCATTATCTGATGTATGCAAAACTACGATTGTTGCTGAAGAGTTTCTAGCAGCAACAATCTCTAGGCGATTTGCTAGCAAACTAGAGGCAATAGTGTGATGAAAATGTAAAACAATTAATTGCTCAATGTTTTTACTAATATCTAGTTTTAAAGTGTTTTCAACAAAAGCGATATTAGTATTATCAATAAAACCATCATCATGCTTGTGTGAATCAAGTTTAGAGACATCATTAGAGATGTTTAGCTCAGCACCCGTAATAGATATTGCACCATGCAGTTGACCATTAAGTATAGTAACTTTCTCAGCATCAAAACCAGCTAGAGCGGGGTGTTGCGGTAATTCTCCAGTGGTAGTATCTACTAATTTGAGTTGATTGCTAATGGCTTTACGTAAAGTGGTATAACGCCAGCGCTCGGTTCTGAGTGTTGGTACGCCTTGTTCAAGTAAATTCGTTAAAGCGTTTTTTTGCTGTTCAGAGGGCAGCTTGATAGAGTTAAATAAATCGCTTAACACTAAATTAGCACCGGTTTTCATCACAGCCAAGTTATTTGAAGATGTTGTCATAATAGGTAATCAATAAGTATTCAGATTAAGCCGCTTCAGCGTCTAGTAACCAGTCGTAACCTTTAGCTTCTAATTCAAGTGCTAGAGTATGGTCGCCACTTTTCACGATTTTGCCATTCACTAATACGTGTACAAAATCGGGCTTGATATAGTCCAGTAGGCGCTGATAATGCGTAACCATTAAGATGCCACGCTCTTCAGAACGCATTGCGTTAACTCCTTTGGATACCACTTTTAAGGCATCAATATCTAGTCCTGAATCCGTTTCATCCAAAACAGCAAGTTGTGGCTCTAACATCAGCATTTGTAGAATTTCATTGCGTTTTTTCTCACCGCCTGAGAAGCCTTCATTTACACCACGATGTAAAAATTTCTCATCCATTTCCATGAATTTTACTTTTTCTTTAACTAAGCTTAAGAAATCATACGCATCAAACTCATCTTGACCACGGTGTTTACGCACGGCATTCACTGCAGCTTTCAAAAGATAGACATTATTAACACCTGGGATTTCTTGCGGATATTGAAATGCAAGAAATAAGCCTTCTCGTGCACGTTCTTCGATTTCTAAGTCAAATAAATCTTTGCCGTTAAAAGTAACGCTGCCACCGGTAATTTCATATTCAGTGCGACCGGCAAGAACACTGGCTAAAGTACTTTTACCGGAACCATTAGGTCCCATGATTGCATGTACTTCGCCTGCTTTAATTGATAGGTTAATGCCATTAAGAATTTTATTATTCTCAATTGAGGCTTGTAGGTTTTTAATTTCTAACATGGTTTGTATCCAAAATATTTAATTCAATTATTCGATTTAAAAAGCTAAATTTGTTTTAGAAATTTAGCCTACGGCGCCTTCAAGACTAACCGCTAATAAAGCTTGTGCTTCTACTGCAAATTCCATAGGTAGTTCTTGGAACACTGATTTACAAAAGCCATTTACAATCATATTTACTGCATCTTCTTCACTTATGCCACGTTGACGGCAATAGAACAGTTGATCATCTGACACTTTAGAAGTTGTAGCTTCGTGTTCAATTTTTGCCGTAGGATTTTTTGCTTCAATATATGGGAATGTATGTGCACCACATGTGCTTCCCATAAGCAATGAATCACACTGGCTATAGTTACGTGCATTTTCAGCACTTGGCAGAATTTTTACTAATCCACGGTATGAACTATTGGATTTACCTGCTGATATACCTTTGGCTATGATGGTGCTTTTTGTATTCTTACCAATATGAATCATCTTGGTGCCGGTATCGGCTTGTTGATAATTATTAGTTACCGCAACTGAGTAAAACTCACCAACAGAATCATCACCTTTTAACAAGCAACTAGGGTATTTCCAAGTAATTGCAGAACCGGTTTCAACTTGGGTCCAAGAAATTTTTGAGCGATCGCCTCGGCAATCACCACGTTTGGTTACGAAATTATAAATTCCGCCAACGCCGTTTTCATCGCCTGGATACCAGTTTTGCACCGTTGAATATTTTATTTCAGCATCTTTTTGTGCAACCAATTCAACCACCGCAGCGTGGAGCTGGTTTTCGTCACGCATAGGTGCCGTACAACCTTCCAAATAACTAACATGACTGCCTTCATCCGCAATAATTAAAGTACGTTCGAATTGACCAGTATTAGCTGCATTGATTCGGAAGTAGGTTGATAGCTCCATTGGGCAACGAACGCCTTTAGGAATATACACAAATGAACCATCGGTAAATACCGCACTATTAAGGGCTGCAAAGAAATTATCTTCTATAGGAACTACGGTTCCTAGATACTCTTCAATCAACTCTGGGTAATTTTGGGCGGCTTCAGAAAAAGAACCAAAAATGACTCCTGCTTTATGCAGAGTGTCTTTGAAAGTCGTGGCAACTGAAACACTATCAAATACCGCATCCACAGCAACGCCGGCTAAGCGGGCTCTTTCATGTAATGGAATACCTAATTTGTCATAGGTTTCTAATAGTTTAGGATCAACTTCATCTAAACTCTTTGGCGCATTCTCATCGATTTTTGGGGCTGAGTAATAAGAAATAGCTTGGTAATCAATTGGTTCAATGTTTAATTTTGCCCAATCAGGTTTAGGCAAAGTTTTCCAGTGAGCAAAAGCTTTAAGTCTAAAGTCTAATAAAAACTGAGGCTCGTTTTTAATACGCGAAATATGACGAATTACGTCTTCGTTTAGACCAGGAGGTAATGTATCTGAATCAATATCAGTGACAAAACCATGTTTATACTTATTGGCAATTTGATCTTCAATAGCTTTCATTGCACATTCTCAATATTTTTTGTGGTTAGATTTTGGGTTTCATTAAACGCGGATAGTGCAGCGTGTAAATCAATATTCATTTTTTGTTGAATGGGTTTGGTTAAATCCGCCAAACTTAATTCACTAAGGGCTTTACGAATCGCTAGATTAATAATTTGCCATTTGCTCTGCATCTGGCAAGCCGAAGCAATTTCACAGTCGTTGTGATCAGTACTGCATTCGGTAAGGGCTACAGGGCCTTCCATCGCGCGAATAATTTCTAATGCGCTGATGTTAGAAGGTTTTCTTGCCAACTGATAACCACCATGAGCCCCACGTTGTGATGTCAGGATTTCACCCTTGGTCAAAAGTTTGAGTATTTTACTGACGGTAGCCGTGGTCAGCTTTGTCTTTTGGGACAGTTCTGCTGCGCTATATTGCGTATCGGCAGCTTTCGCCATTGTGCCTAAGACAAGCGTGCCATAATCAGTTAACTTACTGATTTTCAACATATTAATTCCCAATTCGTGAAGTTGTTAGAAACGTATTTTGTGAATTTATACGTTAAAGTGTACCAATTCGGTCCTATATTAACGTATTCAGTAAATTTATGCATAAAATTAAGCAATACAAATCCTATTGTTATACTTAAAGGCGCTGAGAAAATTAGTTACAATTGACAGCGTTGTCTATTCGTCTCGAAATTTTCAAAGAAATTTTATTGCTTTGTCTCCAAGACATCATTTGTTAACATGCGCGTCTTCCAACTTGCATCTGAGCTGGAATGGCTGTGATTTTGAAGTGAACAACGGCAAATGATCAATTATCGGATACTACATACATTTATCTATTTGAGGGGATAATTAATGAATAACTTGCGGGATTTGCAACAAATCGCTCAGGCTATGGTCGCGCCTGGTAAGGGCATTTTGGCCGCTGACGAAAGCACACCAACTATCGGAAAACGTTTTGACACGATTAGTACTGAATCAACAGAAGATTCTCGTC
The DNA here is from genome assembly GCA_938039225.1 of uncultured Gammaproteobacteria bacterium. Lineage (GTDB taxonomy): Bacteria > Pseudomonadota > Gammaproteobacteria > Steroidobacterales > JABDMI01 > JABDMI01. Next base: position 922 of record CALHVH010000244.1, on the reverse strand, counting down.
GTACATATAGAGAAATGTTATTTACGGCTGATGGAGTTGAAGATTTCATCAGTGGCGTAATTATGTTTGACGAAACACTTCGCCAAAGCTCAAAAGATGGTATTCCATTCCCAAAACTTCTAGCTGATAAAGGTATTGTTCCAGGAATCAAAGTTGATCTTGGTGCAAAGGATATGCCTGGCTTTGAAGGTGAAAAATGGACACAAGGGTTAACCAATTTACGTGAACGTTTGGCCGAGTATTATGAACTTGGAGCACGCTTTGCAAAATGGCGTGCAGTTATCACAATTGGTGCAGGTCTTCCAACTCGTCATTGTCTAGAAGTTAATGCACAAGCACTTGCAGCTTATGCGGCACTTTGTCAGGAAGCTGGAATTGTTCCAATTGTTGAACCTGAAGTATTAATGGATGCTGATAACTGTATAAAGACTTGTGAAAAAGTGACTTCAGAAATTTTGAGTTTAACTTTCCGGGAAATGCATAATTACGGTGTTGCACTTGAAGGCATAGTACTAAAGCCAAACATGGTTATTTGCGGTAAAGCACATGACAATCAGTCAAGTGTTGCCGAAGTTGCTGAAGCAACTGTAAGGGTTCTTAAACGTTACGTTCCATCAGCCGTTCCAGGTATTGCATTCTTGTCAGGTGGCCAAAGTTCAGTAGATGCTACCAAGCATTTAGATGCAATGAATAAGTTGGGTGGATTGCCTTGGAATCTTACTTTCTCTTATGGTCGTGCTTTACAAGCTGACGCTTTAGTGGCGTGGTCGGGTAAAGATGAGAATATTGCAGCTGGTCAAGCAGCAATGATGAAGCGTGCTAAATTAAATGGCGCTGCATCAAAAGGTGAATATTCGGAATCAATGGAAGCATAATCTTGTCCCGTACACCGATACGGGATTGTTCGGAATTTTTATCTTTA
>CALHVH010000243.1 GCA_938039225.1 uncultured Gammaproteobacteria bacterium | reverse complement strand
TATATGGAGACCGTTTTATCGATTGACTATGCATATCCCATAAACCAGGGATAAGGTATTTATCGGTACCTTCAATAATTATTGTCAGGGTATCTTTAGGACGAATATTGTCTTGCGAGATATTGATAATTCTCCCTTCATCAATCAATACATTTTGATTAGCTAAAACTTGTCCTGATTCAATGTCAATAATATTGACGTCTTGAATCAACATGACGTCCTTAAAGCCAACATCGGGAGCTTTGGGAGCAGGAAAATACACACCAACTGCAATGACAATAGCAATGAGCGCTGCTAAAAAGAAAATCAGTTTTATTAGTTTTTTTATACTGCGCATCATTTATCCATATTCTAAAGTGCAGGTTTTTTGGTGTATATCGCTTTAGTTTAATGCTTTTTGGGCTATTTGTCTTAGCGTATAAACCTCGAGCTTAGAGTGTTTATAAACGTAAATGTTCAAAAAATGCATTCACGGTATTTTCTAAATCAATCACGGTGTGGGCCATGGATACGAATCCCGCTTCATAAGCTGAAGGGGCAAAGTAATAACCGCGTTTAAGCATACCGTGAAAGAATTCGTTAAAAGCCTTAATGTCGCAATTGGTTACGTCGGAATAACTAGTAACGTGGTCTTTGTCAGTGAAATATAAGCCAAACATTCCGCCAATACAGTCGGCTTTGAAAGGTAGGCCTTTATCTTTCGCTTCGTGTTCAAGCCCACTGGTTAAAATAGTCGTTTTTCTTTCTAGTTCTTGGTAAAAACCGTCGGCTTGGATGAGTTCTAGTGTTTTCAATCCTGCAGACATGGCAAGTGGGTTTCCGGATAAAGTACCGGCTTGATAGACTGGGCCCATTGGTGCTATATAGTCCATGATTTCACGTTTACCACCAAAGGCTCCAACAGGTAATCCACCGCCTATGACTTTACCTAAAGTGGTTAGATCCGGTTTCACTGCATAAACTTCTTGAGCGCCACCTAAGGCGACTCTAAATCCAGTCATTACTTCGTCAAAGATTAATACAGTGCCGTAATCATCACATAGGGTTCTCAATCCCTCTAAGAAACCTTCGACTGGTTTTATGAAGTTCATATTACCTGCAATGGGCTCCAAAATAATACATGCAATTTCTTCACCGCATTGTGCAAACAGTTCTTTACAAGATTCTAGATCATTAAAAGGAAGGGTAAGGGTCAATTCTGCATAGCTTGCAGGAATACCTGGAGAGCTTGGCACACCAAAGGTTAAAGCACCTGAGCCGGCTTTGACTAAAAGTGCATCTGAGTGACCGTGATAACAACCCTCAAATTTTACGATTTTGTCTCGTTTAGTAAACCCTCTGGCTAATCGTATGGCGCTCATGGTTGCTTCTGTCCCCGAACTAACCATACGAACAGATTCTATTGAGGGTACTAATTTACACACCTCAGAAGCGAGAGCGGTTTCTAAAATGGTAGGAGCTCCGAAACTGGTACCTAAGTCCGCTGCGTCTTTTACGGCTTGAATAACCTCAGGATGAGCATGTCCAAGTATCATTGGGCCCCATGAGCCAACATAGTCGGTATACTTTTGTCCGTTTTCTGCATGGAAATAGGCGCCTTTGGCAGACTTAACAAAAATAGGTTCTCCACCTACCGATTTAAATGCACGTACAGGAGAGTTAACGCCGCCTGGAATAAATTGTTGAGCTTGTTCGAATAAGGATGTTGTCATGGTTAAGCTTTCTTTAAAGTAAAATTGTTATTGATTGTATTTTACTTGATTGCTTAATCAGAAGGGGTTTGATTTCCAGTTGGATAAGCGTATTAGCAATAGGAATAGTCGGAGTAAGTCCAAATCTAATCCTAGACAGTAAATTCCAACTACATTAGTCCTCTATCAAGAAAAGTTTCGTAGCCCTTGAATAGTTGAGTGAATTCTTTGGCATATTGCTCAATATTTGAGGCATTCCATAAGTCAGAGATTACGGCTACATGATCGATACCTTGATGAATAAGTGCTTCAGCTCTTTCACTGGTAATGCCACCTATTGCAACACTGGGAATTGGAAATTTTGTAATCTCTTTAAGCAAGGCTTTATCAATTATTTTTGCGTCAGGTCTAGTTTTAGAGGGATAAAAAGCTCCAAAAGACACATAGTTGGCTGTTTCTTGTAAAGCCTGATTAGCTCTTGCAAGGCTTTGATGACAAGAAACTCCAATTATTTTACCGGGGCCTAATAAGCTTCGAGCATCCAAAACCGATAGATCTTTAGGTCCGAGATGAACCCCATCAGCTTCAACGTCATGGCAAAGCTGATGGTCATTATCAATGATTAAAAAAGCGTTGTGTTGATGGCAAATTTTGCGTAATTGTAAGGCTTCTGCATGTCGTTTTGCAGCATTGCCTGATTTATCACGATACTGCAACATAACGGCACCACCGCGAACAGCTTGAGTGCAGGCAGAATAAAGCTCTTCACCTTGAAACCTTGTGGTATCGGTAATTGCGTACAGGCCACGACGCCATTTTATTCTGGGCATTTAGAGTTGCTCTACACTGAAACCTTGGTCTTGTAGTAGTTTAACTACACCATCTTTACCAAGCATATGTGCAGCTCCAACAACTACTAAGTAATCATCTTTATCTTTTAACATAGGTTGGAACTGTTGAATCCAGTTTAAATTACGATTTACTAACATAGCATCGTACAGTTCGGGGGATTCATCGAATTCGTCCATTAATAAGGATTCTAAACCTTGCATATCACCCGTTTGCCACTCTTCTAACATTTGATCAACAAACTCTTGCATATCCACTTCTTGTTTTAGCGTTTCTAATAACATTTCGGTTTGCACTTCCATTGAAACACCATCAAACATACTGAATTGATCGTCTAGCGTCTCTAGGCCAAAAATAGGCTTGCCCGCTTTTTGTGCTTTTCGCATAAAGTGTTGATCTATACCGTGTTCTGGTGATAAACCCGCATTTAGATATTGTATGCCGATCAAGCTAATACTAGAAAACCATGGATCGAAGGGATCAATCATAAGCATAGGCACTTTGTTTTCTTTGGCCAATTGCTTAATTTCAGCATAAATATCTGCATCAATGATGTCAGCTAGTTTTTGTCCTTTACTAGGTTTTGCATACCTAAGCATGATTTGTTGAGCAAGCGCTTGATTTTGAATGCTTTCATCAATTTCAAAAACCACTTTTTCTGCATCTTCAAAGGCATCATTATAAGGTTTTGGTAAAGGGTAGAGTTCAGGTGGCATCAGGTGTATTGAGCCTAATAGATACAAGGTATTTGTTTCGCCTTTTACTTTCCATAGAGTATGTTTGGTACTTTCTGAACTAGAGTTTGTATCAGTAGCCGATATGGTTTTAGAAATTTCCTGCGGGCTATCAACGTTAGGACTCTGCAAATTTTCAGTATCTGAAACTGTAGCTTCACAAGCACACAGCGAAAAGAGTGCAACAAGAAGCATGAGTATGAGTTTATTAATATGCATATATTTTCCGAGTAAAAAAGTAAGCGAGTGTGTTCAGTTTATCGCTTTTTATTGTGTTGATTATGCAAATAAGCAATTTTGGCAGAATGCTCTAATGAACAAGTCCATTTATAAGCCGTATTTAGGTCTTTTCCAGCAACATATATCCCATGCCCTTGAACAATACATGCTTTATGCGTTTTTAATGATTGACTCACGGCCTCAGGAGCTTTTTCCACATACTTATCATAGGCAATTGAAAGTACTGGAACGCTTTCAAAATATAAAGCCCCTTCAAAATCTATAGGGCTAAATTCAACACTGTTCATCGTTAAGGCCAGGGTATGAGGGTTATGGCTATGCAAAACCGCCTTTGCCTCGGTATTAGTTTGATACGTTTTTACATGTAACAGGGCGTCTAATGAGGCTCCAGCTCCAAGTGTGCCATCAATATTGCATTCTATTAAATCGGAAGGCTTCAAGGTATCAGCACATGCCCCTGAAGGAGTTACCCAGATACTGTCAGCGTCTTTTATTGAAGCATTTCCAGAATGCGAATCATTCAGACCATATTGTCTAAGCCACTGATAGTATTGAACTAGCTGATGTTTTAAGTTTAAGTTTTTGTCACTCATGTCTTATTATCGCATGACATTATTACTGAGTTTTTTAAATCAAATTTAATCAAATCTTACTGAATAAGCGCAAATGACAAGATTTGTCAGTTTTGTGATGCAGTTCACACATGTATAAAATTTAAACATTGATTTAGCTCGAAATTCAATCAATTTTATTAATTCACTTCTATATCCCTAGCAAAAAGCCAATTGTGTTCCATTAATGTTACATATTTTCTGTTTTTAAAATAATCAGTTTCGGTTGTAACTAAAAATTTGTTGCAGTGATAACTATTATTACCCTAAATTACAGCAGTCAGTTTTCTGTAGTTTTTTTTTTGTAAGCTTTCCTAAGGGGGGAAATACTTTGCAAACTTTAACACCTAGTAAGTTACGACTCGGGGTGCTCTTAGCCTGTTCTGCAGGTTTAATGAGTTCAGCAATCAATGCTGCACCTACTCTTTCAAATAATACTTTTTCAGAAATGGAAATGGATCTTGCCATTGAGCAAGGTATTGCTGAATATGCGGCTCAAAGCCAAAATAATATTATTCAGGCGGGTCCAGTTGGTTCAGCTAGTTTTAATATTCCAAATATTGATGCTAAGCATCTATCTGATGGTCTAATCATTAAATATAAGCCTAGTGTGGCAGGATTAAGTGCTAAAGCTTTGGCTACACGTACGCGTACTAATATGAAGTTTGAACGTAAAACTTTTAATGGTGCAAACGTTTATAAACTTGATCGTTTTTACCCAAATGTTGAACTTCAAAGCATGGTTGATGAACTATCAACCGATCCAAGCATTGAATATGTTGAAGTCAATAAGCGTATGTTCCCACTATTAACGCCTAATGACACCAACTATGGCGTGCAGTGGCACTACAGCGAGCCAACTGGTGGCTTGAATGTAACTGGTGCCTGGGATATAGCAACAGGAGCTGGTGTAAATGTTGCTGTAATCGATACTGGAATTACTAATCACTCTGATTTAAACGCAAACATGGTTGGTGGTTATGATTTTGTAAGTAACTCATCTAATGCGCGTGATGGTAATGGTCGTGATTCTAATCCTGCTGATGAAGGGGATTGGACTAGTGGTGAATGTGGCCCGGCTGGTGGAAGCTCATGGCATGGCTCACACGTAGCAGGTACAGTCGCTGCTGTTACTAACAACAATAAAGGTGTAGCTGGTGTTGCATTTGGATCAAAGGTTGTTCCAATACGTGCATTAGCTAAGTGTGGTGGTACAACTGCTGATATTGCTGATGCTATGGTTTGGGCATCTGGCGGTAGTGTAAGTGGTGTTCCTGCAAACGCTAATCCAGCTAAAGTAATTAACCTAAGTTTAGGTGGTGGTGGTTCTTGTTCATCAACTTCGCAGAATGCGATTAATATAGCTCGTAACAACGGTTCTGTTGTAGTAGTTGCCGCAGGTAATTCAAACTCAAACGTAGCTAACTTCACACCGGCTAGCTGTAATGGTGTAATTTCTGTTGCTGCTAATAACCGTCAAGGTAATCGTGCTAGTTACTCAAACTTTGGTAACTTGATTGATGTTGCCGCTCCGGGTGGTGAAGGTGGCTCTGAAGGTGTTGCTTCAACAGTGAACTCGGGTTCTACTACGCCTAGCACTGAAAGTTATGCATACTATGCGGGTACATCAATGGCTGCGCCTCATGTTGCTGGTGTAGCGGCAATGATGTTTGAGGTTAATCCTAATTTAACCCCGACTCAAGTTGAAGACATTTTGAAATCTTCAGCACGTTCATTCCCAAGTGGTTCTAACTGTAATACCAGTAATTGTGGTGATGGTATTGTTGATGCTTTAGCAGCTGTACAAGCAGCTGGTGGCGGTAATCCTCCACCGCCTCCACCACCTCCTGCAGGTGATGGTGAGTTGCAAAATGGCGTAGCTGAAACTGGCTTGTCAGGCGCAACTGGAAATGAGCAATTCTTTACATTAGAAGTACCAGCAGGTGCAACTAATCTGAACTTTGCTATGTCTGGTGGCTCTGGTGATGCTGATTTGTATGTTCGTTACGGTGCTAAACCAACAACTTCTGCGTACGACTGTCGTCCATTTGTCGGTGGCAATACTGAGTCTTGTCCTATCAGTAATGTACAAGCGGGAACTTACCATGTAATGGTTAGAGCATATTCAACTTACTCTGGCGTGAGCGTTACGGGTAGTTATGATGTGGCTCCACCTCCACCACCTCCTGGTGCAGGCGGTTCAGCAAGTGTAGATAATGTTTCTGCTGCACGTAGAGCTTGGAAGCGATATACGGTTGATATTCCAGCGGGTATGTCTACATTAACGGTAGATATGTCTGGCGGTACTGGTGATGCTGACTTGTATGTCAATTTTGGTTCACAATCTTCGACTAGCAATTATGATTGTCGTCCATATAGAAATGGTAACAATGAGAGTTGTTCGTTCAATAATCCACAAGCTGGAACATGGCATAT
>CALHVH010000242.1 GCA_938039225.1 uncultured Gammaproteobacteria bacterium | reverse complement strand
AAGTATCCTCAAAAACCTTTGAATCTTCTAAGCAAAAGAATTTATATTTTGTAGGAGAAGTTTTAGATGTCACTGGTTGGCTTGGTGGGTTTAATTTTCAATGGGCGTGGGCAAGCGGGTATGCAGCAGGGCAGTTTGTTTGAAAATTAAACGAGTAAGCCTAAAATGCCCAACTAAAGCCTATAGAGATCACATTCGAATTCCCCAATTCCTGATCAACAAATAAATACCCTAAATCAATACTCAGGTTCTCACTTAAAGGTGTTTGATAATTAATACTGTATTGCGTGCTATCGGTTTGAGCTAATAAACTGGTATCAAAAGAAATACCGAATCCAAGTAATTTTCCACTTTTATTATAGTAAGCAAGATTAAAACTGGTAGTTTTCTCAACTAAAGGGTTATTACTGGTAAACAATAAACGTTGAGCTTGCTCAAACCGTGGGCTATCGACAATTTCACCATCGTAATCAAATTGTTCATGCTCAAAACCAAGTAAAAAATTATCCCAGCCGCCATATAGAACACTTAAACCAAAGCCAGTACCATCATTTTCACGTTGTATTTCTATAATGCCTTGACTAGGAATAAACACTGCTACTGCTAATTCTAAATCACGTTGAATGGTATCCAGACCAAATAACCAATTCGAGCTTTGATATTGTAGACCTAGACGTAGGTCGTTGTTTTTTAACTGATTGTCATCATTCCAACTCGCATATGAAACACCAAAACCAAGTGTTTGCCCACTAAACCAATGCTCTAAACCCACTTCAGTCACACTGGCATCTATATTGTTAATACTCACATTAATTAAAGATTCTTCATTTTCAGCTTGTAAGTTAGCGTGACTCGCATAGACCGAGGTGGCGTCACTTAACTCAAACGATATATCTAATTGCAGAATACTTTGATCATCACTTGGTGACGCTTGATAATTAATAGTCATAGTTCCAGTCGTATCGGCATCTTCAGGACCTACTGCATAAGACTGCGAACTGTTTAAGGCGAGCAGTACGAGTAATAGTAAGAAGTAATTGTTCTTAAATCGTTTGTTCATAAACATTATCAATTCTGGTTTCTTTGGTTTTTCCAACGTTTTAGTAAGCGTCTCTTTTGAGTAGGCGATAATTGTTTAAACCGTTTGTAGTGCTTGCGTAATTTCTGTTTTTGGGCAGGAGTCAAACTGCGATAGTGGCGAAGTCTTTTTTTAAAACGCTGTCGTTGTTCAGGACTCATGTCATGCCAGCGTTGACGCCACTTCTTGAGACGATCTTTTTTCTCAGGAGTGAGTTGCTCCCAACGAGTGGCCGCATCAGCTAAGCGTGCTTGTCGTTGTGCAGGTATATCATCCCAATTATCGATAAATCGATTGAGTACTGTTTGTTGTTGTTCATTTAAATCATGCCAATCTATGCCCATGTCATCTTGTGCAAAGACAGACGTACTGATCAATAAACAGCAACTGAGTACAATTAAAATTTTATGTTGTATTGAGTGTATAGACTTATTCATTGTCATAGTCCTCCGAATTTGTTTTTTCGGGCATTAAAAATTCGTCGTTTGATTGAGTGGTTTCAATTTCAGTTTTAGCAAATAACTCTTGTGCAGAATTCAAATCATTCTCAATAGTGTCAGGATCTTGCTCAGCGAGTAGATTAGCTTCTTCAAGACTGAGTTCGGAAAACCAAATAAACAGATCTTCATCAGTGGTGTCGTTTGCGGAAGCTATATAGCAAAATGCAACACAAGCTCCAAACAAGAATAGTTTTTCTAATCGAGTGGTTTTCATTCCATAAACTCCGGTTGTGCACTGGCCCAACTGAAAAAATCTAAGTCAGGGTTTTCATCATCAGCCAGTAAAATTTGGAAATCTTCTTGCGTAAATTCACTTTCGGCTAAAAACAGCACTTCTTCTATCTCAAGTTCATCCGTTGAAACACTATAGTTCTGTAAATTGGGTGACTCTTGTAAAGCATTCCAAGCAATACCAACACCTAAGGCTAGAGCCGCAGTTACTCCCAAGGCTGGCATTAAACTAGGTACAGAGAATAGAGGCTTTTTATCCAACGAATCAAGGGCCGCCATTCGACTGTCTTGTAAACGTTTTTTCAATTCATGACTAGGCTCAGAATCTAAGTGTGTGCGTAGTTGGCTCATTGTGTGTTCAGTAGCCTCATCCAGTTCGTGATTATTAGACATGCTTATTCGGTTTACACCGTCTCCTGGCTGTGTTCGTTTAATAAAGGTTTAAGTTTTTGCATGGCTCTTGATAGGTGTGTTTTAACACTGCCTATACTGATCTCCATAGTTTGTGCAATACTTTCAAGTTTCATTTGTTCAAATAAACGTAAATGCAATACTTCTTGTTGCTTATTGGGTAAAGCTTGCATGCTGATTTGTAATTCGGTTTGCATCTGTTCTGCACTTAATATCATTTCAGGGTTATTGCCAAAGTCACTTTTTTGACTTAGTAATTCCTCATATTCTTCACTTCCAAACCAGCCAAATATTTTGTTTTTAAGTTTCCGTTTTCTTAATACATCTTTAGTTTTGTTTTGTACGATTCTAAAAAATAGCGCTTTCCATTCTGCATGCGGTTTGTCAGAGTACTTTTGTACAAACTTAAACATAGCATCTTGAACAACATCTAACGCGGCTTCTTCGTCTCTCAACATACAACGAGAAATTTTAAACGCACTTGTTTCAACTTCGGCTAGAAAGCGATTCAAAGATTGTTTTTTAAGATCTAGGCTCATGTCATTCGCATTTGTGTATTTATTACATGGTTCAACGCATGAATTAATAATAGGTTGACACGTAAAAATAATTAATTCCTGTGGAATTAAAAATAATCAATTAAAACAAACAGTTAAGCAATATAATTTCTTTGATTCAACAGGAGATTTTTAATTTCCCTCAGGATTTTGTCAACCATCTCAAGGAACTCACGTTAAGTAGGATGAATTTAACAACATTAACACGAGGATTCCTATGTATAAATCTATTCTAGTTTGCCTAAGCTTTTTAGCGGCCAGTTTTTCAGTACAAGCGGCTGAAGTCGACCGAGAGGTAACCACAAGAGAGCTTGCAAATGGCAACACAGTAACAGTTGCCACACGACAGCGTACTAATGAGGCAGGTACGACTCATAGCCGTCGTGGGTTTGTGGTAAAAGATGATGAAGGTGATTTAGTCCGTCGCGGTAGTGACCGTAATGTGGTGACTGAAGATGGTCGAGAAGCGACAGCACATCGTAGAACTCGAATTGACGAGGATGGCAACACGATTCAAAGACGTCGACGTAGTGTGAGCGATGGTGAAGGTAATACTCGAGGCCAAGCACATCGTAGAGTGATTAACTCCGACGGTGAAGTGGTTGCTAGACAGAGAGCCCGTGGCCGAAATAATGCGGATGGTAGTAAAGCACGTCATACACAACAACAAAGAAAACTGGCTGATGGTACTTTGGGTGAAAAGCGCGTTTTGAGAACCAAAAGTTCTACTGGTGTAAAGCGCAAGAAAGTTGTGCGTCGTAAAAAATAAGTGGATGTAATATTTCCTTAAAATGTTCACTAACCACTGTAATCCAGTTAGATTGCAGTGGTGTTTTTATGATTCACGATAAGTCTTCAACCCAGCCGAGGCCTGATTCGTAGGCATTACTTCGATGCGATTAATATTCACATGTGCAGGCTGTTGGGTTGCCCAAACAATGCATTCAGCTATATCATCAGCAGTTAGGGGTTGCATACCTGCATAAACACCATCGGCTTTTTCTTTATCGCCATGATAACGAACAATTGAAAATTCTGTTTCAGCAGCACCCGGCTCAATATTTGTCACTCTAATAGGTGTTTCTACTAAGTCAGCCATTAAATTTAAACTGAATTGTTTAACAAAGGCTTTGGTTGCTCCATAAGTATTTCCACCTGGATATGGGTAGTCCCCGGCGATTGAACCTATATTTATAACATGACCTTTATTACGTTCAACCATGCTGGGAAGTATGTGTCTGGTTAAATTAACTAAACCTTTAATATTGGTATCAATCATGGTTTCCCAATCACTTAGTAAGGCAGTGTGAGCAGGGTTAGTTCCTAGAGCAAGACCAGCATTATTGATTAATACATCAATTTCACGCCATTCTACTGGTAGCGATGACAGTAGAGTTTCAATTTGTAGCGTGTCAGTTACATCCAAGGGAAGTGCATATAGGTTCTCTGCACCAAGTTCAGTACGTAGCTCTTGTAAACGGTTATTACGACGCGCACAAGCGATGACACGATCACCTAAGGCTACAAAACGTTTAGCCGCAGCTAAACCAAAACCAGCACTTGCACCGGTAATCAACACTGTTCGACTCATAAGTATTTTCTTTATAAAAAGTTTAAAAATGACGGCAATAATAACACTCAAATTCGAAAAAGAGTGGTATTAGGTTTTAATTATGAATTGTTGAGGATTGGGTTATTTCTAGGATAAATATGTTAAGTCAGCCCGAAATTTGTTCGAAATTGCATAAAAAAAAGTCCAAATTGACCAAAATTCATACCCGATAAATCAGTAATTCACGCAAATTTCCCCACCAGCCTGTGGATAAGTCAGAGTCTTTTCTTAAGAGACGGTGCTAAGTCTCTGAATTGCCGTATGGTGGTATTTTTTTGTACAACTCTCTATTGACCCCAATCTGAGCTAGCTGCATAGTAGATGTAAGCACTGACAGGGGAACCGGTCGGTGCTTCTGTCACTTTGAATTCAGCCTAAATAAGGCGCTACTGATTTTAGACAGTTTTTCCTCTTAGTTTGAATTTGAGGCTTGAAAGTGAATTCAATTCTCACACCAAAAATCTAACAATAAGTAAACTCTATTGTTGGGTTGTCCAGAAAGCCGGCTCACAAGAGTCGGCTTTTTTTTATTTCTTAATTAGCATGGGCGGGAGAGGACAATGCAAGGTTGAACAGATTGCACGCAATAATTCGGATTCAACTAAACTGACCTCATCATCAAAAGCGATAGTAATAGAAAGGGCTTCTATCAGGATTTGTTTAATGGACATTGGGATCGCATCTAAGCTTAGTAAGCCCTGGTCTAAGGTTTGAATCCAGTTGTTATCGGGTTCTTGATAGTTGCTTAATTCTTCAAGGTTAAAGTGTTTAATTAACTTCGAAGATTTAGGGTGAGTAACTAAATAATCAATACCATCTTTATAAGCTTGTTCATTGGTTGTATTGTCATGGCTGCCTTCAAGAGAAACAACAGCAAATAAATGTCGAATTGCAGATTGTAACTCCGAAGGTTTTTTAGAGGCTTTGCCAACAGCGTAAGGTTGCCAAACGTCTGCAAGATGTGAAGCAAGTACTCTGGATAAAGCATACTCAAAAGGTTCAACTTTATTATCGGTATGAATTATCTTATCAATCAAGTCACGTAAAAAATGCAGTTCTTCTAGGGA
>CALHVH010000241.1 GCA_938039225.1 uncultured Gammaproteobacteria bacterium | reverse complement strand
TACATCATTTAACGCTTTTTTAAACTCATCATCTAATGTGGACACAGACTACTCCTTGGATATATCTACTCTAAAACGTTTATTTAATATACTTGGGATTTATTCTAACGTATATTCAAAAACTCTGTCCAGATTTTGCTTAGTAATTTCATACTCTAAACGTACATTATCTTCGCTTAAGACTTTGCCATCCTGAGCCCAAATAATGTTTAAAATATTGGTTTTGCTCCAATCAAGTGAGCCCTTACCAGCCATACCACTAATGGTATCTGAAGGACGTAATACAATGAGATTCTTATCAGCAGAGCTAAACTGATCCAAATCAAATGACTTGGCTATGATTGGTGGTGATTTAGCACTTGGCCTTATTGACGCATAGAGCCTAGTTTCTGGAGTCTTAGAGCTTAATAATTTTTCAGAAATCTCTAGCTTAAAGCCCAGTTCCCATGCTTGGCTTTCGGCATTCTGATTTTCAATCTGTAGCAATTCTTGGACTGTATTTAATCTGGTTTGCACAACCGTTTTTAATGGCTCTGGTGGGTTTAATTGCATTAATTTATTCCACAATTCCAGTGCCCTTGGGAAATTTGCCTCCTGCGCTGCCGCCAGACCCCCGTACCACAATGCTTTGGGATGCTGCGCGTCAATACTCAAACTACGTTGTATAAATTGTTTTGCTTGCTCATCAACACCGCCACCTTGTGCAAGAATCCGTGCTTCTGCTAAGCCAGTTAACCACTTTAAACGTTCACTGCGCGCTTGTTTTTCATTAACCCCAAGACCCACATAACTATCTAACTGCTCAGATTGAGTAAAGGCCATATAGGCATTCACATACTCACTATTTTTTACATAGATTTGACCTAATTTATTCCAGGCAAGAATATCATTAGGGTTCATTCTTGCCTTTTGTAATTGAGTTTCAATTGCCCTTTGCTCTTCAATTTCTATCTCCTCATCAACGCTAATACTGGATTTTAAAGCTGGTAAATCAACAACCTTATAAAATAGTCCAGATATAGAAATCACTAATACAATGCAAAGGCCTAGTATTTTTACAAAATTGATTTTCTTCGGCAAAGCAAAAAATACTAAAAAGAGAGCGAATAAGGAAATACCTGTCGCACTGATAAGAAATATATTCATACCACTTCCTCATCTTCGATAATAGCCTTACTTCGAGCATTCACAATGCTTATAAAAATCACACAGAATAAAAGCAAAAGCAGAATGGGAGCCAACCATAAAAGCCTGGTTTTGCCCGCATTCAGTGGTCGATAAAGTATGAAATCACCATAACGTTCTGTCATATAAGTACGAATTTCAGCATCACTTTTACCGGTTTTAATTTGCTCAGCAACCTGGGCACGTAAATCCTGTGCTAATTCAGAACTTGAGCCTGCGATTGATTCATTCTGACAAACAAGACAGCGCAGTTCGTTGGTTAATGCTTGGTAGCGGGCTTGTTGCTTAGCATCTGAAAATTCCGTGGTATCCAAAGCCAGTATCGTAACAGAGCACAAGCAGATAACTAAAGATAGCAAAATTATGTTTAGCTGTTTGCTCATAAACGTTCACCTTGGAGCTGAATAACTAATGGGCGCAACTTATTTTTCCAGTCATCTAGGCTAATTGGAGCAATAAATTTATAGCGAATAACCCCCTGCTTATCAATGATGAAAGTTTCTGGTGCCCCATAAACACCCCAGTTGATTGCCACTTCACCAGAGAGGTCATTGGGAATAGCCGTAAATGGATTGCCCGATTTTTGTAGCCATTCTTTGGCTTTTTGGGAATTATCTTTGTAATTTAATCCAATAATTGGTGCGAGGTTTTCTTTTGCAATAGCGTTTAAAACCGGATGCTCCAATAAACACCCACTACACCAAGTAGCCCATACATTGAGCAAAACCACTTGCCCCTTCCAATCCGCAAGATTTACTTGTTGTTGCGGATTAAGTAAATCCGGCAGAATAAGACTTGGGGCTTTTTTATCAATAAACGGAGACGGTACTTTATTAGTATCTAAATAAAGCCCTTTGTAAAACAAAATAGCTAAGGCTATTAATACAAGTAAGGGTAGCCAAACAATAATTCTTTTAGACATCAGCGCGACTTCCCTTTTTTAATGTCTTAGTTCGGTAGCGTTTATCGAATATAGCAATCAAACCACCTAAGGCCATAAATATAGTACCTAGCCATATCCAACGTATAAAAGGTCTAACTTGATATTGCACGCTCCAAGCCTGTTGCCCTTCAATGGCCGTAGGCAGCGGCTCGCCTAAAGTCACATAAAGATCGCGAATAAAACCTCCGTGAATACCTGCTTCTGTAGTTGAAGTTTGTCGGCCTGGATAAAAACGTTTTTCCGAATTCAGAGTTGTTACGGTTTGCAAGTTTTTGCTAACAACAAATTCGGCTCTAGTCAATTGATAATTAAGTTCTTTATCTTGTTCTAAACTCGTAAAATCAAACTGATAACCTCCAACTTCAACCGTTTGACCCAAAACTACCGCCTTAGTGTCTACATTGGCTAGTTGGTTACTTAGGGCAACCCCTAATGCAAAAACAGCAACTCCAATATGTGCTACAAACATCCCGAATTGAGAAAAACCAAGTGATTTTTTTTCAAGTTTATATTTAAGAATTACCTGTAGCGCACTAAATATAATCCAAATAGAAAAGGCAACCGATACAATAGTTAAAAACGAAAATGATTTTAATACCACGCCAAACAGCAGTGTAAGGATTGAGGCTAGCACTAAACTCAAAAGTAGACTTTTCTTTAATTCATTAGCGTATTTACCCAGACCTTTCCAATTTAAACGTTGCCCAACGGCCAAAAAGAATAATAAAGGCAAGCTCACATAGAGCATCACGTAATCAAAATAAGGAGGTCCAACCGAAATTTTTCCTAATCCCAGTGCTTCCAAAACGAGTGGATACAATGTTCCAAGCATTACTAAAAGTAGCATTACCAACAAAAGCAAATTGTTTAACAAGAGCACACTTTCACGTGACACCGCTTTAAAACCTGAACTGGTAAAACCGATTGGCGTTTTAGCTGCATACAAAGTCAATGCGCCACCCACGAAAAGTGCAAATAAGGCTAAAATAAATAAACCTCTACTTGGGTCACTAGCAAATGAATGCACTGAAATCAGTACCCCTGATCGCACTAAAAAACTACCCAATACACTGAAAGCAAATGCCATAACGGCCAGTAACAAGGTCCAATGCAAAAATAAACCACGTTTCTCTGTGGCAGCCAAAGAATGCAGTAAAGCTGTGCCAGCTATCCAAGGCATTAGCGAGGCATTTTCAACAGGGTCCCAAAACCACCAACCTCCCCAGCCGAGTTCGTAATACGCCCACCAGCTCCCTAAAGAGATGCCCAAGGTTAAAAATATCCATGGCACAACAACCCAGGGACGGATCCAACGTAAAGTCGCTTGTTGCATATCTCCTGTCCATAGCATTGCAACAACCAATGAAAATGGAATTGAAAAACCTACATAACCGAGATACAGCATTGGCGGGTGTATGGCCATGGCTGGATCTTGTAAAACCGGATTTAAATCCATTCCATTAAGAGGGATTTCCTCTAAACGTACAAATGGGTTTGAGGTTAAGGTAGTAAACAATAAAAAACCGAAAAGTAACAATCCTTGAATCGCTAAGCTTTTATCAATCAAAAGAGCTGGTACGTTTTTTAATTTGAATAAGGACAAGGCCCAAAATGCCAGTACTGCATTCCACATTAATAATGAACCTTCATGTGCGCCCCAGGCAGCCGTCACCTTATAAAACAATGGTGAACGAAGATTCGAGTGTTGAACTACATAAGCAACTGAGAAATCACTAATAACCAGTAAACTGATTAAGATTAAAAACGCACTAAAGGTAAATAATACTTGAAGTTGAGTAGCTCTACGTAGTGATGTACTCCAGTGAGAATTTTCTGCGTTTACTAAAAAACCCAGTACCGCCATCAAAGCGGCAAATACAGTAGCTAATACTAAAGCAAGATTTCCAAATTCTGCCAACATGCTTAATAACTACCTTTTGGCTTGCTTATCTTATCCAGTGGCTTTTCTGCTGGAAGGTTTGGTGGCATATAATTTTCATCATGCTTGGCTAATACCTTATCGGCCTTTAAGGTCCCATCGGCTTGCATGACTCCGATTGCAATAATTCCTTGGCCTTCTCTAAATAAGTCTGGAAGTATGCCATCGAATTCAACTGGAATCTCTGATGTATAGTCGGTAAGTACAAAGCTAACATCTAAAGAATTATCCTTCCTAATCACAGCACCCTCTTTAACCATACCACCTAGATGATATTTTTTAGGAACATAATCAGTAGCCTTAACTTCAGCTGATAATTCAGTAGGCGTTGTGTAATACAATAAATTTGCATCAAAGGCTTTCAAAATAATTGCAGTAGCTATTGCAACTCCAGTTAGAGTTAACAACACGGCTAACAGTCTTTTTTGTCTTGGCTTCATAATGAGTTCATCTAAAAAAATAAATTTCAATAACTTTAATCAAGGGAATGAGTAAAGCAAGCACTGGAAAAACAAAACGTAAAATACTTTTCTCATTAATGGGTTTTACTGGTTTACCAGCCTTGCGTAAGTTCCACGTTTTGGCAATATTGAAATTACGTTTTTCTGCTTGTTTAGAAGAAAAGTATAGATATGCGATCCCCAATACTCCAAAAGCAAACGAAGACCAAACGTAGTAGGCATAGCCACCCATATTAAAAAAATCATACATCAGTCTAAAACCTCATCTTTTAAGACTAATTCTTTAACCCACTTAGCCTTTCGCTCTCGCGATAAAAGTTCACCACGCGTTCGAATTAAAGTCACCGCACCAAAGAACAACATAAACCCTATGGTCATTAACAACAAT
>CALHVH010000240.1 GCA_938039225.1 uncultured Gammaproteobacteria bacterium | reverse complement strand
AAAAACGGACAATAAAACAAAACATGGCAAAAAAATATAGTGCTGCGGATATTGAGGTTTTAAGTGGTTTAGAGCCTGTACGAAAACGCCCAGGGATGTATACCGACACAAGCCGTCCTAATCATCTAATACAAGAAGTCGTTGATAATAGTGTGGATGAAGCAATGGCGGGCCACTGTAAAAAAATTGACGTGAATGTCTATAAAGACTCTTCAATAGAAGTTATAGATGATGGCCGTGGTATGCCGATTGATATTCATCCTAAAGAAAAAGTATCAGGTGTTGAGCTAATCATGACTCGTCTGCATGCAGGTGGAAAATTTTCAGGTGAAAACTACGAATTTTCAGGTGGCTTACATGGGGTTGGTATCTCTGTGGTAAATGCACTATCAGAGAAGCTTGTGGTTAAAATTAAGCGAGACTCTGCCGAACATACAATGCAATTTGCTAGTGGTAAGGTTAAGCAAAAATTAAAAAAAGGTGGCAAAGTTGGCGAGAAAAATACGGGTACAAGTATTCACTTTTGGCCAGAAGCAAAATACTTTGACTCGGTTAATGTCTCTCTCCCAAAATTAAAGCACTTATTACGTGCTAAAGCGGTTCTTTGTCCTGGTTTACGTATTCGTTTATACATTGAACGTACCGGTGATAGAGAAGAGTGGTGTTTTCAAGGGGATTTGTCGGAGTATTTACTCCAAACCCTCAAAGAAGAAACCTTACTCCCAACTGAAACGTTTAGTGGCAGTAAAAAAGGTAATAGTGAACAAGTTGATTGGGCGATTGCTTGGCAACCAGAAGGCGAGCTGCTTACCGAAAGCTATGTAAACTTAATTCCCACCATTCAGGGCGGCACACATGTAAATGGTTTGCGAACTGGGCTAACTGATTCAATCAGAGAATTCAGTGAGTTTCGTAACTTGCTACCAAGAGGCGTTCGTTTAGCGCCTGATGATGTGTGGGCACGAGTCAGTTATGTATTATCAGCAAAACTTAAAGACCCTCAATTTGCGGGTCAAACAAAAGAAAAATTAGCTTCGCGTGAGTCGGCAGCATTTGTTTCAGGAATTATTAAAGATGAGTTTTCACTGTGGTTGAATCAGCATCCTGAAACGGGTGAGGCAATTGCCCAGATGGCCATTGCATCGGCACAACAACGTATCCGCGATAGTAAAAAAGTAGTACGTAAAAAAATTGTTACGGGACCAGCGTTGCCTGGAAAGTTAGCCGATTGTACTTCCCAGAGTCCAGAGCTAAGTGAATTATTTTTAGTTGAAGGTGATTCTGCGGGCGGTTCTGCAAAACAAGCACGTAATCGTGAGACTCAAGCCGTTATGCCTTTGCGAGGAAAAATTCTTAATACTTGGGAGGTTGATTCGGCTCAGGTTTCGGCTTCGCAAGAGGTGCACGATATTTCGGTAGCGATTGGAGTAGAACCTGGGTCAACAGACCTCAGTCGTCTGCGATATCATAAAATTTGTGTTTTAGCTGATGCTGATTCGGATGGGTTGCATATTGCAACGCTACTGTGTGCATTATTTTTAAGACATTATCGTCCCTTGGTGGACGCGGGCAGAATATTTATTGCGATGCCTCCTTTGTACCGAATTGATGTGGGGAAAAAGGTCTTTTACGCCTTAGATGATAGTGAGCATAAGGGGATTCTTGATCGTATAGCTGCAGAAAAAATAAAAGGTAAAATAACAACTATGCGTTTTAAAGGCTTGGGAGAAATGAATCCTTTGCAATTACGTGAAACCTCAATGGATCCGGATACCAGACGTCTAGTCCAGCTAACTTTAGATCCTACAGATAATACTTATCAAATGATTGATATGTTGTTATCTAAAAAGCGTGCCAAAGATCGTAAGAAATGGTTAGAAGAAAAAGGCATGTTGGCCACTGTTGATTAATGAATACGGAGAAAAAAAGAGCCGGTGATATGTTTGGCGGTCATGCTAAATTGTATGCACAAGCAAGACCCACTTATCCGCAAGAAATTTATACTTATATTACTGGCTTATGTGAGTCTACCAATGCAGTATGGGACTGTGCTACTGGCACAGGTCAAGCTGCCTTACCATTAGCAGAAATATTTACTAAGGTCTGTGCAACTGATATAAATGAAAAACAAATTACTACAGCAGAAGTAAGAGAGAATATTGTTTACACGGTTTGTTCTGCCGAGAAAACAGAATTTAGTGAAAATTCGTTTGATTTAATTACTGTAGCCCAAGCCTTGCATTGGTTTGATTTTGAGAATTTCTGGACAGAAGTCGATAGAGTTCTTAAACCAAATGGAGTGTTTGCAGCTTGGGGTTATGATTGGACAAAAATTGATTTTGATGTGGACTTTCAAATTGAAAGAAATCTATTTGATATATTAGAAAATTATTGGAACCCTAAAGCTAAAATATTATGGGGTGGTTATAAAGCAGGGAATGTAAATTTTCCATATGAATTAATTGAAACACCAAAATTTACTATAGATCTGCATTGGAACTTAGATCAATTATTCCAGTATTTTTTATCATGGTCAGCTACCCAGGCCTATATAAAAGATAAGGGAATAGATTTAATTGAAAATGCTAAACAACAAGTACAACAAGTTTGGGGTAACCCAGAAGAAACTAAATTAATCCAATGGCCAATTCATATGTTGGTAGGAATTAAGAAATAAAATTATGAGTAATCAAGAATTAAATTTCGACGGAATCGAACAGCTTCCAGTAAAAGATTTTGCTGAGCGTTCTTATCTAGACTATTCGATGTATGTAATCCTGGATAGGGCATTACCTAGTGTTGCTGATGGACTTAAGCCTGTACAGCGCCGCATTACTTATGCGATGAGTGAGCTAGGTTTAAGTGCAGCTTCTAAACCTAAAAAATCTGCAAGAACCGTTGGTGATGTTTTAGGTAAGTTTCATCCGCATGGCGATAGTGCTTGTTATGAGGCCATGGTCTTAATGGCGCAACCATTTTCTTATCGTTACCCGATAATTAATGGACAAGGTAACTGGGGATCGCAAGATGATCCTAAATCTTTTGCGGCGATGCGTTACACCGAATCGAAAATGAGCCCCTATGCCAAAAGCTTGTTACAAGAGTTAGGCGAAGGGACTGTTGAGTGGAAGGCTAATTTTGACGGAACTCTACAAGAACCTGTGACCTTGCCTGCTAGACTTCCTAATCTTCTACTTAATGGTACAACAGGTATTGCTGTTGGTATGTCTACCGATATTCCTCCGCATAATATGCGTGAAGTGGTTAGTGCTTGTGTGCATTTACTGGATTCCCCAAAAGCTACTGTAGAGGATTTATGTCAACATATTAAAGGTCCTGATTACCCAACGGGTGGTGAGATAGTGTCTCCTCATGCCGAGATTGTTTCTATTTATAAAACTGGTAACGGTACCCTCAAGCTTAGAGCTAAATACGAGAACGAAAGTGGTCAAATTGTTGTTACTGAATTACCTCACCAAGTTTCTGGCGCTAAAGTTCTTGAACAAATAGCAACTCAAATGCGAGCTAGAAAGTTACCAATGGTTTCTGACTTGCGAGATGAGTCTGATCATGAAAACCCTGTTCGTTTAGTAATCGAGCCACGCTCGAATCGTGTTGATATTGAAAATCTTATGCTGCACTTATTTGCAACAACGGATTTAGAGAGAACCTATCGTATTAATATGAATGCGATATCACTTAAAGGTGCTCCACAATTATTTGATTTACGTAGCCTACTTAAAGAATGGCTTACTTATCGTCTTGATACAGTAACTCGACGTTTAACCTATCGCTTAGATAAAGTAGATGCTCGTTTGCATTTGCTCGATGGTTATTCAATTGCTTATCTCAATATTGATGAAGTGATTGCGATTATTCGAAGCGAGGATAAGCCTAAGCCTGTGTTGATGAAGCGCTTTAAGCTTAGTGACATTCAAGCTGATGCTATTCTTGATTTAAAATTACGTAATTTAGCAAAACTTGAAGAATTTAAAATTGACGGTGAGCGCAAAGAATTACGTGCAGAGAAAAAAGAACTAGAAAAAATTCTTGGATCAAAAGCCCGTTTAAAAACCTTAGTAAAAAAAGAATTACTTGCTGACGTAGAGATTTATGCTGATGATCGTAGAACACAGATTATTGAGCGTGCGGTTGCAAAAGCAATTGATGAAAGTGCTTTAGTGCCTTCTGAGCCGGTAACGGTTATTTTATCGGCTAGAGGTTACGTACGCGGTGCAAAAGGTCATGAGATTGATGTGTCCGCCTTAAGTTACAAATCGGGCGATGAGTATATGGCGTCGGCTCAAGGCAGAAGCAATCAGTCTGCAATATTTTTAGATAGTACAGGTCGTACTTATGCGGTTGCTGCCCATGGCCTACCTTCTGCTCGTAGCCATGGTGACCCATTGTCAGGTTATGTGAAGCAACCCGACGGGGCAGTTTTTTCTGGACTTATGATGGGGGCAAACGAATCTAAGTATTTGCTATCTACAAGTGCAGGTTATGGTTTTGTTTTAAAGCTTGAAGATTCCTTCACACGAAATAAAGCAGGTAAGAAAGTGCTTTCTGTACCTAAGGGTGCTAGTGTTTTAGCACCAAGTTTAGTCACTGATTACGAAAATGATTGGATTGCAGTGGTTAATAACCAAGGTCGGTTACTGGTTTATCCAATTGCTGAAGTACCTGAGTTAGCAAAAGGCAAAGGTAATAAGTTGTTTGGAATTTCTAGTAAGAAGTTTAGTAGCGGAGAAGAGTTTATTGTGGGCGCTACGGTTATTCGAGATAATTCAATTCTTAAACTTGATAGCGGTAGTCGAACCATGACTCTCAAACAAAATGACTTAGACCCTTATTTTTCAGAGCGTGGAAAACGAGGTGCTTTATTACCTAAAGGCTGGAGAAATGTTAAGCGCGTATACACCGAAGAAAAATAATACTCTCTGAATCAGATAGCAAATACTTAAGAAATAAAAAAACCAGCTGATGCTGGTTTTTTTATTAAAGATGCTTTAGTTTGAGAAACTAGGCTTTATTTCTTACCTTGCTTAATTTTTGCGAACGGTACGATGTTGTTTGTATCATCTTCAAAGCCTAATTCTTCCAGCTCTTCTGCACTTAAGTTTAAACCAGGAGTGTTTATGCTGGCATCAGGCTCTAAGTAAGAATATTCTTTCTTATCAACTGGGAAGTCTTCATCATCAAGTCCAAAGTCTGAAGGCTTTAATCCATCTTCATCAATCATGATTTCAGAAACTCGTGTTTCACCATCGGCGTCAATTCCTTCGGTCGAAATGGTTTGTGATGATGTTGTCTCTTCTTCAAATGGATCTAAGGTTTCACCTTCTTTAAATATTTCTTCGTTAAAAACCATTGTGCTAGCAAAATCACCTTCTTTTACTACCGCTTCAAAATCACCTTCAACATTATCTAATAAACCAGGTAATTCGAAATCCACAACGTCTTCAAGAGGGCGTTCAAATTGAACGGTTAAGGTTTCAGCATTTTTGTCTTCAATGTCTTTGCCAAGATCAGGAATTTTCCCACCTAGGCGTGCATTAAGTTCAGCTTCAAGCTCAGGAAAAGCCATTGTTAGGGAGGCAAGTTCACCGGTATCATCAATTGTGCCTACTTCATAAATTTCTTTAGCAACCTTGGGTTCGCGAGGACCATTGTTTTTATTGATAACGGCTTGACTGTCAGGCTTTTTAGTTGGCGTTAGTGCTGGCTTACTTGCAGTAAACGCGGCTTCAATTTCTTTAGCGTGTTGTTCAAGCTCAAAAGGCGTTCTTTCAGGACGAATGTCCGGAGTGGTTTCACTAAAGGTATTAGTGATTTCTTCAATTTCTGTTGATAGTATGCTCTTTTGAGCAGGCAATCTGTTAAGCACGCTTTTGCGTTGTCTATTACGAGAAATATATTTACTTTTCTTTTTATGAGCTCTTACGCTACGAATAAAGGCAATTCGGTTTCTACGCTTTATAAATGGTCTAACCACAAACCAACTCAATAAGCCCAGGCCAATTAAAGTAGCAACTAATGAAGTCACTAATTTGCTAAAGCTGGATGCGCTTTCAGACTCGGCTCTAGCTAAACCTTCAGAAATTCCTGCATTGATACGTTGATCAATTTCACTTGGATAAGCTGGTCTATCAACATAAACAACTTTTGGCTCAACAACTTGCTTAGGCGATACGGCAGCAGTTTGTTGAGGATTACGTTGGTTCTCTTCCTCACCCGAACCAAAAAGACTGCTGGTATTTGGAAGCAGAGAATCACTTATTACTTGTCCATTAGCTCGAGCTTCAATTCTTTCTAATGAAAGTGCAGAGAGGCTAGTGCTCAATGTCATTGTAGAAAGTGCTTGATTTGAGTCTTGCACAGGCACATATCTAACTTCAGCTGGTGCATTTTGTTGCTGAGTGGTAGCTGACGATGTAGAGGCTACCACACCACTCGGGGTAATTTGTTGGGCTTCAAAGTTTCTTGAATTCCCAGTGATCAAGTTCAAAGCGGCTCTTTCATTTGGCACAAATGATGAGGTAAAGCTTGGTATGGCTATCGTGTTGCCTTGAACTATGTAGTCAGGGTTATTGTTTATAAATGCACTAGGATTTGTTGCCAAAATACTTGCCGCTACAGACCAAGTAGAATTTGTTGGTGTATTTTGTACGCGGGAGGCAATTGAAGATAGTGAATCACCTCGTTGTATTTGGTAGCGACTATTTTGTGCAATGCTTGATTGGTTCACTTGTGCAACAGGGCGTGTGATAACTTGAGTTCTGTTCGAGTCTAAGCTAGTAGCAAGGCGAGTATTATTACGTGGGGTATAAACAGCTTGAGCGACACGTTCCTCATAAATACCAGCAGGATCAATCATCATGGTATAAGTACGTTCGATTACTGGCAAGGCACTGCAATTAGTGGCAAGGGTAATTGAGGTAATTGGTTCTTTGACTAATTCAGAAGATCGTATATTTACAGCATAACCACCGCTCACTCTACTGAGACTCGCCGATGCACTTGCAATACCGGGGAAATCAGCACCACTGGATTTTGGTAAGACTCTAAAACAATTAGAGCTTAATGTGCCAGCCGGAGGATTGGTTAGCATTACCGTGGCATTCAAAGGCTCACCTAAATTTGATTTGATTTGAATGTCTTGTAGACCTATCGCATAGGAGTAGGAGCTAAAGAAAACAGCTGCCGTCAGTGGCACCAAACATACAGGCCTTAGCGATTTTTTAACCGCTGAGGCTATTGAAGTTTGTAGTGAGTAGTTTGATTCATTCATTTGCATTACCATTGGAAATTCCAAGTTAATCACTCAGTTCAAGCTGAAAAATTTTAATCTAATTCGTGGCCAAAATTATATAAGCTAATAATAGTTTAAATAAGCTATCTTCACTAGCTAAAATCTTGATTTTTTTATCTATTTTTGGGAATTTTTGTGAAATATGTGAACCAGTACATGGTTTTTTAAGAATTTGTACCAAAAAGGTTACACTGGGGCAATCGTTTGACTTTGGTTCTATAGATTCAGGGTTAATATGAAAAAAAGTTAATGCTCTTAATCGCTGCCTAAAATAACCTCTGGTTCAAGAGTAAATTTCCCTTGCATATAGTCAGCACCCAGTTGATAGAGCACCGCCATAGTGTCGGCAGTTTCTACATGCTCAGCAATGGTGGCAATTTGTTTTGAGCTGGCAATTTTACACAGGGCTTTAACTATTTTTTGACGATCACGGCTTTCTGTTAAGCCTTGGATTAACGTGCTGTCAATTTTTAAATAATCAATTGGATGGTCTTCCAACAATTCAATATGGGCTGGGTTTTTGCCAAAATGTTCTATGGCAATTTCAAACCCTTGTTCTCTAAATTCATGCAAACGAGTTGCAAGCTTTGTACGGTATTTGAAAATATCATCTTCAACGATTTGGAAAACAAGGCTGGCGGTTGGAACCTTATGTTCGGTCAAGACTTTACTGGTCCAAGTCAAAAGTGCTTTATCCAGTAAGGAGTCTTTTGATAGACGAACAAACATTTTGGAATCTGGGTTGGCCTGGCAGTATTTTATCGAAGCCCCAATTACCCAACGATCAAGACTTTGACTAAGGTTGTTTCTTTCTGCAGTAGGCATGAAAACATTTGGCAAAATGAGTTCATCATCGTCGCCTTTCATTCGCAAATAAACATCAATCATATTTCGACTGGTCATGCGCAAACTACTAATCGGGAATTGGTAGAGCTGAAAACGGTTTTGTACCAAAGCTTTTTTAAGTTTACCCACCCATTCTTTATCAAAGTCATTGGACTGTTGAGTAACCTCTTGAAAATGTTGGTCTACCTTAATATTACCCGTGCCGCTATTTCTTGCATCATTAGAAGAGTTTTTGGCGCGTTGTAATGCATCAGCAAAATCATCACTCTCTTCTTGCCAATCAGAGATGCCTATTGAGCAAGTTAGAGGATAATCAGTATCGTCAATCTTGCAAGGGTTACTACTGAGGTAATCTTGAAAATGTTTGGCCCAAGACCTTACATCGGCTTGACTGCCTTTATGACAAAGAATAGTAAAAACATTACTGCCAAAGCGACCATAAATATCCCCTTTGGTTGCAGTCTCTGTTAAAGCGTTTGCCGTATGCTCTAGTATTTTATCAACTTGTAAAATACCAAGCTCTTCTTGTAAGAGTTTGAATGAGTCAAGTTTGATGTATACCAGGCTTCTTATGCCACTGTCTATGCGGTTTTGTAATTTTTCTTGAGCCGACTGAATGAATTGTTTGCGATGAAAGATATTTGTCAGAGGGTCTAGTTGCATGGCATTGCCATTTACTAGTTTAGCTTTTTGTATCTCACGCAAACATAAACGAAGAGCAGTTTCTCCATCATGTACATAAGACTCTAACAAACAAGACATTTTAACGTCGCCTTGTTTAGCAGTATGCACACGAACTACTATTTCATCAGCACTAAAATTACCATTCGTGGCTGCTCGTAAAGCACCGCGGATCAGAATCTGATCGTCAGGATGTATGAAGTCAAGAATAGGATTAGTAAATAGAGAGGTATTTTTATCACTATTTAACAAGGTGTTTGCAATTGCATTCGCTTCAACAATAATCCCATCAATTAGAATAATAGCCGGTAGAGTAGATTCTTCTTTTAAGGTTTGTAACTGTTCAGAATAATTATCAATTTCGCCTCTGAGTTTATACAGCTCTTTGGCCTTTAAATAGCTGCCTAACTCTCTACAGGTTAAAATAGTTAAGCGGTCAGGGAAGTCCATTGTGATTAAATCATGGGCTCCCATCTGCAATGTGATGGTTAAGGTTTTTTGATTAACTTCATCATGAACTAAAATAACGGGAATATGTTTTTCAACCGATTTGATTTCATCAATGATGGATTCGTCTTGAGCTGAGAAGTTTTTGGTACGCATAAAAATCAAATGCAAATTTCCTTCTTCTAAAAGGCTAATGCAATCTTTATGATTTTTGCTCCATACTGACTGAACAGTTATGCCAGCATTTCTAAGTGTGCTATTTATATATACCGAATCGTCTTCAGAAGGCGAGATGATTGAAATGGTAATTTTCTCAGGTAGCATATTTTATATTCAATCCGACTTGTCTTGTTTTAAAAATAGCTGAAATACAACATACCAACAGAGTAATTGTTTGTTGAAATACATAGCAGAGTGAAACTCAGTATTTTTAATTTGGTTGCAAAGTTTACTCTTTTTTAGATATATAAACCATCACCTATAGCTCAGAGTTTATAAAAGCCATGTTTTAGAGTCTTTTTTAGCTAAATCTTGCACAAGTTTGGGGACTAGATACCCTGGCAAACGCGCTTTTATAGCTTTATGCAGCTTTTTGCAGGTATCCAGTGACAGTGCAAAATGACTAGCTCCTGACACCTTGTCTAGGACATTCAAGTAATAAGGTAATACTTTATGGGCAAATAATGCGTGCGATAAATTGATTAATTGCTCTTTGGTATCGTTAACGCCTTTTAATAACACAGCCTGATTGAGTAAAAGCACATTTAATTTACTCAGTTTTTGCAAGCTTATGGCTAGTGCAGGATTAAACTCGTTTGCATGATTTAAATGCAATACCAACACAATATTTTTTGTGCTTGATTGCAGTAACTCTAAAAAATCCGCATTTACACGGCTCGGTAATACAACAATTTGCCGTGTGTGTATGCGTATGGTTTTAATATGCTTTATGTTCTCAAGTGCCTTAAACAACTGAGATAGTTTTGCATCACTTAAGGTTAATGGATCACCACCCGATAAGATGACTTCATGAATAGAGGTATCTTTACTTAGATACTCAAGAGCGCTTTGCCATTCTTTTTTGGATGCGGTTTGCTCAGAATATGGAAAATGTCTGCGAAAGCAATACCGGCAATGAACTCCGCAAGCGCCAGTAGCAATAAGTAAGGCGCGGCCATGATATTTATGAACAATTCCTGATACGGGATTATTGTCTAAATCACCCACCGGATCTAATTTAAAATTAGGGTCAGAAATGGTTTCGGCTTCAATGGGTAAAACTTGTCTAAGCAGGGGGTCATTAATATCGCCTACCTGCATGCGAGAAATAAAATCACGAGGTACTTTTAAAGGAAATAATTTGCAGGCTTTTTGAGCGGATTCAAGTTTATCCGCAGGTAGTTTTAAGATTGACCACAGCTCTTCAGCACTGCTAACCGCATCACGCATCTCATCTTGCCATGTTTTTTGAATTTTTTGCTTTTTTGAAGGGCGTTTTTGCTGCAAAGGCGTTATCATAGTCGTTTATATCAATTAGTTCGGAGTAACAATGGGCACGTATAATACCAGTGAATTCAAAAGTGGACTTAAGATCATTCTAGATGGTGATCCTTATACTATTGTAGAAAATACTTTTGTAAAGCCAGGCAAGGGTCAAGCTTTTAGTCGTGTGCGTGTGCGTAATCTAAAAAATGGACGCACCACTGAAAAAACTTTTCGTTCTGGCGAGTCTGTAGAAGCTGCAGATGTGTTGGAAACGGATATGCAGTATTTGTATAACGATGGTGAGTTTTATCACTTTATGGATCCTAATACTTTTGAACAAGTGGGCGCCGATGCAACCGCTGTAGGTGATGCATCAAAATGGTTATTGGAAGAAACCATGTGCACCGTTACCCTATGGAATGGCTCGCCATTAATTATTGTGCCACCAAATTTTGTTGAGCTTAAAATTACTCAGTCTGATCCAGGA
>CALHVH010000239.1 GCA_938039225.1 uncultured Gammaproteobacteria bacterium | reverse complement strand
AGTTGGATTAGCTGCGGCTGAAGTACTACGTGCCAAAGGTACAGCCGAAGCCTCTGCTGCAAGTGAAATTGGACTAGCTCAAGCTGATGTAACCAAGGCTCAATTCCAAGCTGAAGCTAAAGGTTTAGTTGACAAGTTTGCAGCAATGGACGGTATGACTGAAGATACCAGAGCTCACGAAGAGTTCCGTATGGCCCTTGAGATTGCCTTTAAAGAAGCTATCGCATCGATTGAAGCAGGTAAAGATATTGCTAAAGAGAATGCTGAAGTCTTGGCAGTAGCCTTAAAAGAAGCCAGTATCGATATCGTAGGTGGTGAAGAGCACTTCTTTGATAACTTTGCCAAGTCCTTATCAATGGGTAAGGCTGTGGATGGATTGGCTGGTAAAAGTGAAGTTCTACAAGCATTAATCGCCAAAGTAACAAACGCTGGTTCAGTAAGCGTTGACGATTTATAAAAAAAGAGAGTTGCTGGGTGGTAGCAATACTGCCCAGACAACGATTGAAACTGCTTTATCAAATATAAAGCACTCAAATTAAATCTCTTATAAAAGGATTAACTGTGGTAAATGATATTAAAAAAGGCTCTGTAGTTGATACAGCAGTTGCCGAAGGTGGAGCTTACGAAATTATCCGTGAGCGCCTCATTCAACAAGGCAATACCTTAGAAAACAAAACCAAAGAATTAAACACGGCTCGTGCTAAGGAGTTTGGCTCGACTGAAATGGCGGTAGAGGCCAGAACCCGTGTGCGCACAGAAAACAACTGTGTTGGACGCGACATAGTCCAAGTCGGCGACTTATTGCTCTTTGGCTATAACGTTTTCATTGGACTTAAAAAAACCACAAAAGTAGAAGATGTTTTCTCACTCTTCCGTCTAGTCTCGGAGGGCGATAAGCACAGCATGGAAGCGATTCCTAGCGAAGGAAGTTTTTTAGCTGACCCTAAGTTCCATGCTGAATTTGATGAGCTCTATAACTTTTACAAAGAAGCTCGCTTAGTACAATTAAGCCATAGAAATGGAAAATTATTAGCTGGGTTTCAAATTGGTGATCGTTTAGACGATAGACGTGTTTTTCGCTGGGCAGTTTCAGAAGATGGTAAAACAGTTACCTATATAGACAATCGTGGCGAGCGTGATATAGAACTCCCTCAACCACATGATTTTGAATGGATAATGACTGAACGTGAACACATCGTTCATGGAAGACATCCACACATTAATATCTTAGATCAAGTCTTTATAGAAACCATTGGTGGTGACTTAACCATTAAGGTAGAAAATAATACCGAAGATGGTATGGGCATTTTTCGTGAGTCCGTTGACGATGAAACACAATCCTTAGACGATGCTGAAATCTATTACGCCCAAGTTGGCGGACTAATTCTTATAAAAGTTAAGCCTTACAAAGAAGAACAATGGCGAGGTTTAATCTATAACACCTTGAGTAAAACCGTAGTTCGTATTGATGAAATAGTAAATTCCTGTGTACAACTTCCGGAAGACCATGGTGTTATATTCTCGGGTGGCTACTATTTAGAAAATAGTGAATACAAAACTTTTGATACCGATATTGATGGTTTGGTATTCAAACGCAAAATCAGATCACCTAATGGTGAAGATGTACTGTATGTTTTTTATGAGCCTGTTAGTGGCATGGTTGCCCTACTCGCTTATAACTTGATTACCAAAAATCTCCAAAATCCTATATTAAGTCATGGTTATGCCTTGGCTTCAAATGGACAAATTATTGTATTCACTGCTGACGATGAACCGGCTCGCATTCACCCCATGCAAGTGTGGAAAAGTCCTTTTGTTAGCGATGAGTACGCTAGCAAAAAACCTGTCACTCAATCATTCTTCTCGCGTATAGGAAATCCAGATTTAGTGACAGGCATTTCTGATTTATTTAGCGTATGCCGTGCCATTCGTGATGAAACCGTTTCTGTACGTCACTATGAGGCTTTACATAGAACGGCAAATAAATTATTCGATAATCATTTTTGGATTACTGACTCAGAAACCAAAGGCATTGGTGATTCAGTAAAAGAAATAAGCGCCACAGTCGATTTAGTTGTTGATGAATTTGAAAAAGTTGAAAGCATACGCAAACAATCAGCAAAAATCATGCAAGAAGCAAAAGATGATCAACAAAAAATTATCATCTCTTCTGACTCCGCCACATGGAAAAGCGTGGACGAATACGTTAATGCCCTAGACGCCATTCGTAAGCAACGCGGACATTTAACTACCATTAAGAAATATCGTTATATCGATATTCCTCAAATTGAGAATATGGATACTCAGTTGGTAGAATTAAACGCCAAGGTTAGTGAACAGACTGCAGAGTTTCTTTCTAGTGAAAGTGCTCTTGATAGCTACATTACTGATATTTCCAATTTAGAAGATGCCATCTCTAAACACCAAACAGTAGCAGCAATAGATCCTGACCTTCAAAAACTTGAAGACATTGCCAATGGTCTAGACTTACTCTCGGAATTAATCGGCACCTTAAAAGTTGACGATGCGACTGTAAGAACAGCCATAGTTGAATCGATATCTGATGTATACGCAAAGCTCAATCAAACCAGAGCTCGTGGCCGACAACGCCGTGAAAGTTTGGGTTCGGCAGAAACAGTTGAACAATTCTCAGCTCAGTTCAAGCTCTTTAGTCAGAGTATTACTAATGCTCTTGGTCTTTCCACTACGCCAGAGAAATGTGAAGAACAACTTGCCAGATTACTGGTGCAGCTTGAAGAAATGGAAAGCCAATTTGGTGAGCATGAAAAATTCTTAAATGAAATATTGACTCAACGTGAAGAGATCTACAATGCTTTTGAGACCCAAAAACAAACACTTTTGGATAAGCAAAACACAAGAGCTCAAATGCTTTCCGATACGCTTAAACGCATGTTGGACAATATAGAAAAGCGCACTCAACGTTTTGAGACTGATGATGAGCTAAATACCTATCTTGCTTCTGACCCGATGGTATTGAAAGTACGTGACATCGTTGAGCAATTACGTGACTTGGGCAATGCTGTAAAAGCAGATGATGCTGAAGGTCGTTTAAAAATGATCCAAGATCAAGCATTACGAGTCTTACGTGATCGCTCTGATCTCTATTTGGAAGGTGGACGCGTTATTAAAATGGGGCCACGCCATCAATTCAGTGTTAGTACAGAAGAACTGGATTTAAGTATTATTCCTAGAAATGACGGTCTTGCATTACATTTAGTCGGCACGCAGTATTTTGAAGCGATTGAGAATGAAGAGCTTAACGCCCAAAAAGCCTATTGGAATTTAAGCTTAGAATCAGAGACACCAGAAGTTTATCGTGCCGAATACTTAGCTTATCTAATCATTCAAGCCGCTCGTTATAATCAAGAAGGTTTGTCTTGGGCTGAATTACTTAAAAATATTAAGGACGAAGAACATCTTAATAATCTAGTTCAGAATTTTGCCAAACCACGCTACAAAGATGCCTATCAAAAAGGCGTACATGATGCCGATGCTGCCAGCTTATTAGGCGTTTTAGTGCCCGCAATAGAACGTGGTGGTCTATTGCGTTTTAATCCAGAAAGCCGTGCTTTGGCACAAATAATCTGGGCAAACATTCAACCTACCACTAAGTCAAAAACGTCGAAATCAGCATTAAACACTATAGAAACGCGTGCTAGTTCGGCAAGTCGCTTATCCGAACTCTATCAAGATCGTAGTGCATTAGACCTGATAGAAAAAGAATTACTGGTTATTGTTAATGAGTTTCTTGCACAACACCCCATTACTGTCGATGACCAAACGATTAGTACAGCTGTTAGTTACTTAGCGGCAGAATTAAGCCGTGATAAAACTGAATTTGTTAGTTCAAAAGAAAGTACTGCATTACTAACACAGTTTAAAAAATCCATTGAAGCAAGTGTTTTGAAAGAATTCAATACGACTTTAAACAATCTTTCTGAACACCCTGATCAACAGTGGGATTTAGCAAATGCTTGGCTCTATGCACAGGTTGAAAACTCTGGGCAAATGGCTTTGTTACATTACATTCCTGAAGCAGCCGCAGCCATAATTACTGATAAAGCCCTGACCAGACGTAAGCTTAATGTTGATGTAAATCTTAAAGTTGAGAATCTATTTGGTGAACATCTACTGATTGATAATGGAAGCTTAAGCTTTAGTTTAGACACTTTCCTTTCACGTTTAGATGATCATTGCACTCGAGTAATTCCTGGATATAAAAAATATCTACAAATACGTCATGATATTGCTGAGACCACACGTGAGGAATTACGTTTAGAAGAATTCAAACCAAAACCTTTGAGCTCCTTCGTGCGTAACCGTCTAATCAATGAGTCCTATTTACCAATTATCGGTGACAATCTTGCTAAACAAATTGGTACGGTTGGGGATACAAAAAGATCAGATTTAAATGGCTTATTGATGATGATCTCTCCTCCTGGTTACGGTAAAACCACCTTAATGGAATACGTTGCTAGTCGTTTAGGCTTAACCTTTATGAAAATCAATTGTCCTGTACTTGGGCATGATGTTACTTCTATCGACCCTGCCGGCACTACGGATGCAACTGCTAAGCAAGAATTAGAAAAACTCAACTTAGCCTTGCAAATGGGTGATAACGTCATGCTGTACTTGGATGATATTCAACACACTAATTCTGAATTTCTACAAAAATTTATTTCGCTATGTGATTCAACACGCCGCATAGAGGGGGTTTGGAAAGGCAAAACCAAAACCTATGATTTACGAGGACGTAAATTCTGTGTGGTCATGGCAGGTAACCCTTACACAGAATCAGGTGAGATGTTCCGTGTTCCTGACATGCTGGCCAACCGTGCCGATATTTATAATCTAGGTGATGTTTTATCTGGTAAAGATGAACAGTTCTCTTTGAGTTATATTGAAAACTGTCTAACTTCTAATTCTGTACTCGCTCCTTTAGCAACACGGGAAATGTCAGACGTGTATAAATTCATCGATCTAGCCAAGGGTCGCGAAGTTGCAACCACCGATTTATCGCATGAGTACAGCAGTGCTGAAGTTAATGAGATTACCAAGGTCTTTGAAAGACTCTTTGTGATTCAAGATACTATTCTTAAAGTTAATCAGCAATATATTGCTTCTGCAGCTCAGGCTGACAATTATCGTACTGAACCACCGTTCTTATTGCAAGGTAGTTATCGAAACATGAACAAGTTAGCTGAAAAAATCTCAGCCGTTATGAATGATGAGGAACTGGATAACTTAATTACAGACCACTATCGTGGCGAAGCACAATTACTAACACAAGGGACAGAAGCTAATTTATTGAAACTGGCTGAGCTACGTGGCACCTTAGACCAAGAAAGCAAGGCACGCTGGGAACAAATATGCAAAGACTTCCAACGCATTAAAAAAATGGGTGGTGATGATGCCGATTCTGGTCAGAAGATCGCTAATCAAATTGCTGAACTTGTGGATTCAGTTGACAATCAAAAAACTAATGTATCTATTACTAACAAAACCTCGAAAGAGTTTTCTGAAATTTTAAAAATGCTTAACGAAACTTTAGAAAACACCCTCTTCCCATTGGTAAGAAGTATGGACACTCGAATTTCACAAGATGTGGATGCTCACAAAGTACTTGAACAGTTGAAAACCGATATGGAATCGCTGAAAGATAGGGACAAAAAAATTATTCGACAATTACTAAAAGAACGTTTTGACGAAGAATAATTTCAAAAACTACTAATAAAAAAGCTACTAGAGGTTTCTCTAAGTAGCTTTTTTATTTTCAAAATAATTTATTTCAGAAAAATTACCTAAGCGTCAATATACAACACACCTTCTATTTCGCCGTGCTTAAGTACAAAAATATCTTTACATAATTGAGATAAATCCCCTTCTGCTCCTTGCTGATCTAACCAGATATACATATGTAAATTCATAAAGGTTTGACGCATATCCCCTTGTAACTCATTGGATGCAGCGAGAATGACGCCGCGACGAGGTATTGCCACCATAATTTCATCGGCATCTAACATTACATGCGCTTTAAGCATTTGCTCTTCCGACAAAATTGCTTCGCAAGTAAAGGTCGGTCCTTGTGCAACTATTATTTTTTCATCGTATTCTGGGTGAAATTTAAAATCCAGTTCAAATGCCGTGATATTCGCTAAGGCTTGTTTATCTACCGCATTTAATATGTCTTCACTCATTTCAGAGTTATCCATGAGAGCTAGACCTTCATCATCTTGTAAGACCACGGTTTGTAGTACTACCGGCTTTTCTTCCTGAGAGTAATGAAAGACTGAGGCCAATTGACCTTCGCTTAATTCATGATTTTCATAACGCATAAAATAGGGATAAACTTTATTGTCACCAAAATCAAGAGAAACTGTATTTTCCACTTGATCGATTAGATCGAGCTCATCATTTTTATCTTGCAATTCTGGTGCTTGTTTATTTTTTGAAAATAATTTTTTTAAAAAACTCATAATACTCTCGTATGTAATACGGTAAATAATAAAAAACCGTCTTTAGATTATTCTCCAAAGACGGTTTTGAAAAATATAACTTATATTTTTATTACGGCATCTCTTCCATTTCTTCGTCGACAACAGGAATCAAATCTTCCTGAGTGATTCCGAGACCTAATGCAGTCGCACTCGCAATATAAATCGATGAATAAGTACCAACCACAATTCCAATAATTAATGCTAATGCAAATGACTTAATCGCCTCTCCGCCCAAGACAAAGAGTGATGTCACTACTAATAGGGTTGTAAAACTGGTTACAAAGGTACGGGCAAGCATCTCATTAATGGATAAATTCATGACCTCTTCAGGTTCTGTGTTTCGAATCCCTAATAAATTCTCTCGAATCCTATCAAATACTACAATCGTATCGTTAAGGGAGTATCCTATCACTGCCATCAAAGCAGCAAGCACATTCATATCAAAAGCAATCTGGAACCATGAAAACACACCTAAGGTGAGAATAACATCATGTATCAAAGCGCCACTAGCCCCTAGTGAAAAATGCCATTTAAAACGGAACCAAATATACAAAAAGATTAAGCTTAATGCCGTCATCGCGGCGATGCCACCATTCTCTTTTAGCTCTTTACCAACAGATGGACCAACGAATGAGAGGCCACGTAATTGTGCTTCACTATTTTGAGCACTTAACACACTGATGATATTGTCACGAACTTCAGCATCATTACGCCCTTCTTGAGGCAATAAGCGAATTAACACATCTTTAGTCGTTCCATAATGCTGTACAACCGCATCTTCATAACCACCTGTATTAAGCGCCTGTCTAATTGGCTGCAACTCGACATTATTGGTGTAACCGACTTCAACCAAAACGCCGCCGGTAAAATCAATACCTAAGTTAAAACCTCGAGTAGCGAAAGAAAATATTGAAAAGGCAATCAAGAACAGCGATACAACCGCAGCAATCTTGCGTTTATCCATGAACTTAAAATTAGGTGTTTTACTAAAAATTCTCATAATGCGTTTTCCGCTTTAATTATTTATTTATTTTTTTCTACAATTTAACAATTTAGATAGATAAATCAGCCAATCTTGGTTTTTTGCCATAAAGGAAATTAACCAAAGCACGTGTACCCACAATTGCAGTAAACATTGAAGTAGCAATACCTAACATTAAAGTAACAGCGAAGCCCTTAACAGGACCCGTTCCCAGTGCAAAAAGAACTACCGCAGCTATAAAGGTGGTTACGTTGGCATCAGCAATTGAACTAAAGGCTTTGTCATAGCCTGAATAGATAGCTTGTTGCACATCCGTGCCTACTGCCAGTTCTTCTCGTATGCGTTCAAATATAAGTACGTTGGCATCCACCGCCATACCAACCGTTAATACAATACCTGCAATACCTGGTAATGTTAATGACGTTGGAATAATAGATAGCAAGGCAACAATTAAGACTAAGTTAACGATCAAGGCTATATTCGCATATAAGCCAAATTTTTTGTAATACAACAACATGAACACAAAAATACCGATAAAGCCAAAAATAATAGCCTGCATACCACTGTCGATATTGTCTTGACCTAAACTTGGACCAATGGTGCGTTCTTCAACCTTGTACAAAGGCGCAGCTAAAGCACCAGCTCTGAGCAACAAGGCAGTATTGGTTGCACGTTCAATGGTGCCCATGCCAGAAATTCTAAAGCTTGAACTGAACACACCATTAATAGTGGCCACATTAATCACTTCTTGTTTTTCAGTAGTAATAGGTTTATCTAATTTATTATTATTTTCATCATAAAACTCTTTCTCTTGACTGATAAACACAACAGCCATAGGTTTTCCTATATTGGCTTTAGTGGTTTGCAACATATTTTCAGCTCCAATACCTGTCAAGTCCACAAACACTGCAGGAGAGCCACTTTCTGTGTCAATACCTGAGCTTGCCCCACTTAAATGTTCACCACTAGCAATAACTTGTCTTTTTAGCAAGATTGGCTGACCATCTGTTTCATAGTACAACTTGGTACCCAAAGGCGCCCGTCCAGTTTGAGCCGCTTTGTAGGGATCATTATCTTGATCAACCAAACGGAATTCTAAAGTTGCAGTAGATCCAAGAATTTCATCAGCGCGACCTGGATCCTGTACACCCGGTAACTGAACAACAATACGATTAAGCCCTTGACGTTGCACTAATGGCTCAGACACACCCAATTCTTCAACACGTGAACGTAGGGTGGTTATATTTTGCGTGATGGCAAAATCTTGACGCACTTTAAGTTGCTCGTCACTTAAGGTAACGCTAAAACTTGGGTTAGAGGTATTATTTAGATTTGTGAACGTTCTGCCATTATCATCTTGACTTAGAGTGGCACTGGCTTTATCGCGAGTTGCGACATCTTTAAATTCTAATACCACTGAAGTATCAGTTGCTTTAATGGTTTCAGAACGAATTTTATTAGTGCGTAAACGTTTGCGTGCTGAGGCTTCGTACTTTTCAAATTCAGTTTTTACAAAGCTATCTAAATCTACTTCATAAAGAAAATGTACACCACCCCGTAAATCCAACCCCAAACCAACAGTACCCATGCCCAAAGTTTTCATCCAGTCAGGCGAACGAGCAGCAAATGCCAAAGCCGCAGAATTTTCTTTAAAACGTGGACGAATTACATCAATAGACTCTAGTTGGTCAGCCACTGAGTTCATACGAATAACCATTTCGCCTTTATCAATCTCGATGCTACGTGGAGTAATTCCAGCTTCTGATAAAACCGACTGAACTGCAGTAACATCCGATTCAGTTAATTCAATGTCTGAACTTGGGGCTTTAAATTGAATCGCAGGATCTTCACCAAATAAATTAGGTAAGGCAAAGAAAATGCCTAAAGCGACAACAATTACAACTAACCAGTTCTTCCAATTAGGATAGATATTCATAATGATCTCTTATTTTGATCTTAAATTTTTATTCTTAAAATATTGAACAGCTAACAACTCTGCTTAGGCGCTTTTCATTGAGCCTTTAGGTAATACTCTAGCTACATGATGGCGCTGAACCTTGATTTCAACTCCATCAGCAATTTTTACTGTTAAAAATTGATCATCCAATTTGGTTACTTTGCCAAGAATTCCGCCATTGGTAACAATTTCATTACCCACAGCCATAGCATCTACCATTTGTTTGTGCGCTTTATGCTGTTTTTGCTGCGGACGTAAAATAAGGAAGTAAAAGATAGCAATAATTCCCAAAAACATAAAAATGCTTCCAAATGGGTTTTGTGCTGGAGCACCTGCAGCAGCTGCATAAATAGCGTTATCAAAAATATTCATAATGACCCCAAACTTATATGAGTTATGTAAATTTGCCACATGAACTTAATGGCAAATACTGACGAGCTCGGCTCGCAAAAGACCGCGTATTATGCCATAAAGTACGAGTTTTCTCAGACTAGATTACTTGCTCAAGAATTGCGCAAAGCATAGAAATTTTCTTTAAATTCAGAGAATTGTCCCTTTTCAATAGCATCTCGCATGCCTTGCATGAGTTCTTGGTAGTAATACAAATTATGAATAGTGTTTAAACGTGAGCCTAGCATCTCATTACATTTGTCTAAATGACGTAAATACGAGCGCGAGTAATTTTTGCAGGTAAAACAGCCACAATCCGGATCGACAGCTTGAGTATCAAGCTGATACTGCGCATTACGAATTCTAACTACACCAAATCTTGTAAACAAATGCCCATTCCTTGCATTACGTGTGGGCATCACGCAATCAAACATATCTATACCGCGACTCACAGCCTCTACTAAATCCTCAGGCGTACCTACCCCCATTAAATACCGCGGTTTGTCGTCTGGCATTTGATGAGCAATAGCATCCAAAATCATATGACATTCTTCTTCGGTTTCCCCAACCGACAAACCTCCTAATGCATACCCTTCAAACCCGATGTTAACTAAACCATCCAGAGATTCTTTACGCAGATTAGGATACATACCGCCTTGTACAATTCCAAAAAGCGCAGCATCTTGATTTGTTTTAAGCTTATCGTATTCAGTTCGACTCCGCTGCGCCCAACGTAGTGACAACTCCATTGAGTCTCTGGCCTGTTTTTCTGTGGCAGGATATGGCGTGCATTCATCAAATATCATGACGATGTCAGACCCTAAATCAGCCTGCACTTGCATAGACTTCTCAGGGGACAGCATTATTTTGTCACCATTTACCGGTGAACGAAAACTTGCACCCTCTTCGGTAATTTTTCGCATCTCGGCCAAGCTCCATACTTGGAACCCCCCTGAATCAGTTAGTATCGGTTTATCCCAATTCATAAAGCCATGCAAACTACCATGGGCTTTAATAACCTCAGTTCCTGGACGTAGCATTAGATGGAAAGTATTTCCAAGAATAATTTGTGCGCCGAGGTCTTCCACTTCATCTGGACTTAAGCCTTTAACAGAACCATAAGTTCCAACTGGCATAAATGCAGGTGTGTCAATAACTCCACGCTCAAACTGTAATTGTCCGCGTCGAGCATGACCATCAGTATTGTGTAAATCAAATTTCATAAATTGTTTTTCTTATTTGTTAATGAGATTGCAGCGTCACTTTGATCCTTGCAATAACACAAATACATAAGCCTAGTCATTGCGAGCATTTGCGTGGCAATCTCGTTAGTCAGTATTAACTTTTCTCGTCAACAACATCGCATCACCATAACTAAAGAAGCGATATCGTTCTTGAATAGCATGTTGATACGCGGCCTTTATCTTATCGTAACCTGCAAAAGCCGAAACCAGCATCAGTAAAGTCGATTCAGGTAGATGAAAATTGGTTAGCATGGCATCAATCACTTTAAATTCAAACCCAGGCATAATAAATAATGCACTATCCCCTTTGAAGGCTTCTAATTGACCATT
Source organism: uncultured Gammaproteobacteria bacterium (assembly GCA_938039225.1). Classification (GTDB taxonomy): domain Bacteria; phylum Pseudomonadota; class Gammaproteobacteria; order Steroidobacterales; family JABDMI01; genus JABDMI01. Next base: position 454 of record CALHVH010000239.1, on the reverse strand, counting down.
CTGAGCCGCAGTTTCTAAAGAGCGCACAACCGTTGTACCAACCGCAATAATTCGACCACCTTGGCTTTTGGTCTTCACAATCTCATCAACCACTGATTGAGGAACGTCTAAGAATTCACTATGCATGATATGAGCAGATAAGTCATCACAGCGAACCGGCTGAAAAGTTCCAGCACCAACATGTAAGGTTATTTCCGAAACATCAATTTTTAATTTAGCAATGTCGTTTAACATGGCTTCATCAAAATGCAAACTTGCAGTAGGCGCAGCTACCGCACCCAACTCTTTCGCAAAAACAGTTTGATAACGAGTTTGATCTTGTTCTGTATCAGCCCGTTCAATATAGGGCGGCAATGGCATATGCCCAAATTTTTGTAAATAATCTACTACGTCTCTATCAAAACGAACTTTATAGAGATTATCAATTTTCTCTAGAACGGTGACTTGGCAATTA
>CALHVH010000238.1 GCA_938039225.1 uncultured Gammaproteobacteria bacterium | reverse complement strand
TCTTTAGGATAACCTAAGTCATGCGAACTAATCACTTCATCAACTAATCCGCCTACTCCGGTTTTAGCATTTTTAATCATATAAGCCACTGGATCAGCATTTGTGATAATTACCGCTTTATGCTCATCTTTACGTAATTTTTCTAGAAAAAATTCTGCCATAGGTAGGTAATCAATATGCTCTTGATATTGAACCTTTAAACTAGGCAAATCCAGCTTTAAATAGTTTGACCAATAATCAATGCTGTACCACTCTAAAGTATGCCGCATCTCTTCAAAATGCGGCAGAACAGTTTTTTGCATTTCTTCAACACTGACCTTATGCGTTTGCACATAGGCCTCTGGAACAATTTTCACCCAAAATAAATTATCAAAAGCTAAATCTAATAAGGTGCCATCCATATCTAATAAAACTGTATCTATATTATTCCAATTTAGCATTTCTTTATTTCCAATTAATTGTTCTGACTGTACATGACAAGATTATAATAGCCACATGCACATTAATATTAAAACATTAGAAAACATTATACGCATCAGCAAAGCCGCCGGTGACGCAATACTGAACATCTATGCCAATAATTTTTCGGTTGCTAAAAAAGCCGACACTTCACCACTCACCGAAGCGGACCTAGCATCTCATCATATTATTGTTGATGCTTTAAAAGTTTTAACCCCTGATATCCCGGTGCTCTCAGAAGAATCAAATGACATTTTAAAATCTGGAGAATGGCGTAAGTGGGAGATTTATTGGCTGATTGATCCTTTAGATGGAACAAAAGAATTTGTTAAACGAAACGGCGAATTCACTGTAAATATCGCTCTAATCAAAAATAATCAAAGTATTCTTGGTGTGGTGCATGTTCCTGTGACGAATATTACTTATGCAGGCGCAAAAGCATTGGGGGCATTCAAATTAACGAAAGACTCTGCCAGCTTAAATTCAAAGTCCAAAATTGAGGTTGCAACTCAAGCACCAGTGCCATATCGAATCGTAGCGAGTCGTTCACATCAAAGCGAAAGTCTAAAAGAATACTTAGAAGCACTTGGTGAATATGAAATCGTAGCGATGGGTAGTTCTTTAAAGTTTTGTTTACTTGCAGAAGGTAAAGCGGATTGTTATCCACGCTTTGGTCTAACCTGTGAATGGGATACTGCTGCCGCTCAAGCGGTTGTAGAAGCAGCAGGCGGTCAGGTTAGTAATCTTGATGGCACAGATTTACGTTACAACACCAAAGATGAAATACTCAATCCATTTTTCATGGTTACTGCAAGCCATGAGAATGATTGGTTTTCGGCTATACCCAAGGCATTACTAAAGTAAACACTGATCTTTAACACTAAAAAGGCCGCAATTAATGCGGCCTTCTCTTTTTCAAGTAAGTAACTACAGTTACTTATAAGTTAGTTACACACAGCACCTGTTACAGCAACTGATGAAGTACTACCATTACTTGAGCCTTGGAAACCAAAAGTAGCTTGTTCTCCGGCTTGTATAGTGCCATTCCAACTCAAGTTGCTAGCACTGTATGGACCTGAGCCCGAGCCACTAAATGCGGCATTCCATAAATTAGTTACCTCTGAACCATCTGTGTAACTCCAGGCAACATCCCAGCCATTGATGACTTCTGTGCCGGTATTTATGATACGAACTTCAGCCGTAAACCCTGAACCCCACGAATTAGTAATCACATATTCGCAAGTTGCACCACTAGAGCCTCCACCTGAAACAACGGTGATTGATTTTGTCTCAACATCGCTAAGATCGCCATCACTAACCGTCAAAGTGGCATTGTAACTACCTGCACTAGCATACGTGTGACTTGCTGTTGCACCTGTGGCTGATTGCCCATCACCAAAATTCCAACTATAGCTTAATGCCTGAGGCGCATTATCAGGGTCATTAGAACCACTGGCATCAAAGCTTACACTTAAGTTATTGGCACTATAGGTATAGGCGGCGTTTGGTGCTGCATTTGAGCCACCTACTGCATTAACGGTAATCGATACCGTTGCCGCACTTGAAGAGCCTCCATCGTTGTCTGACACATAAAATGTGAAAGAATCGCTTCCACTGTAGCCGTTGTTAGGCGAGTAAACGCGATTTGCACCAGAGCCCGTTAAAGTACCATTACTCGGTTGCGTTCCTACCGTATAAGAGCTGATTGTGCCGTCACTATCGGTGCCCGATAAAGTAATCGAAACATTAGAGTCTTGATCAACACTCACTGCTTGAGCGGTCGCAGATGGCAAAGCATTTGTAGGTCCACCACCGCCTCCAGAAAATTGTAAATCTGAACAGTTATGAAAACGTTCATAAGTAAACAAATTTCTACCCCATTCGTTATACATTACATGACGACCAGTACGGGCAGGTAACTCACATTTTACAGTGAATCTAGCATTTGCCTTATCCGGCGTTACGTTTGGGTTCGCACCAGGATTTTTATCGTCATAGGTTTGTTTACAAAATGGTGTTTCTTCAAAGTCACTCCATTGTAGTGGAACGTTTTCTTGATATTGAAAATCTGGTTTGGTTATATAAGAAACGAATTCCTCAGTATCATCAAAATGTGGTCCCCATTGGATATCCCAGATGACATCCAATTGGCCAGGACTTACATTGGTTGTTCGCCAAGGTACTCCAGCTTTATCCCAAGGTGTCGTACTTCCATTGTTATAACTATCCCAAGTCTCGCTATCAAAACCGCATACATTCTGTGGCAAGGGTGTAACTCCTTGTCGTCCAACATCATGAGTTAAGACACTCATAAATTGATAACCACCGTTAAAGTCATCGGCAAACGCTGCAATACAATCTGCACTGGTTGCATTATCGGGTTTTTCATCCACACCACAATTCGAATTTCGAGCCGGTGGATTTACCACTAAACCATGCGCTAATAGTGCAGTACTTGACAGCCCCATTAAAAGTGCAACAAATACGGTTTTTATATACTTTGGTGACATAATATTACCTCTGATTAATTGATGACTGCAATAAACGAAATACTCAATTGCATAATGAAATACCTTTCACAATTTAGTGTTTACTGAGTCTATGACTCCTGCAAAATACTACCCAAGCACTCCGTTACTTAGCCAATAAAACAAAGGGAAGGAATTGATGAAATTTAGAATTACAATTTCTTAAATCTGTATACAAATCGGTATTGATGAATGGCAAACTACTCCCACCAGAACGTTTGTCATTCACACTGCTCTACGAACTTGATTTTTAGAAAAAAAGCTTGCTTAAGAGAATTATTAAGCACATCAATAGGCAGATATATACGGATTTTCAGCTACATTAAAAACTGAATATTTCTAATGTTTATCGATATTAACACCGAAATTCTTGGACATTCAAGACGAGAACCGAAGAAAAATTTCATTATTAAAAACAGAGGCTTAGCTAGAAATATTTTTGTCCGAGACATTTTTCAAGAAAAAATGATAGCGCTGTCATAAAATTGCCAAATCTTAAAAAAACACCCTCAGCTAAGTTGCTAATTTTCAGTCACTTTTTTGGAATATGTTAAATCAACAGGAATTAGTTTCAATAAAAACCAATTCCTTTTTAGCTGATCTTAGAGTCTCTTTTGATGAAAAAAATATTTAGATTCAGTGTCAAAAAATTTAAAATAATTGGCGATTACTAAATTGATTCACGCATTGCTAACGCACAAATTAATTAAATGCTTGTAAAATTACCTTTCTAGTTTCCTCAGGTAAAATAACAGCATCGATTTCTAGATAAGCAGCCGCTTCTATCGCTTGTCCTTTGGCATAGGCTTGTGCAAGTAATTCATCAAAGAGTTTTTGTCGTTCTGCTTCATCTTCAACAGCGGCCAATTCTTTTTTAAAACCTAAACGCACAGCTCCTTCTAAACCCATACCGCCAAATTCTCCAGTCGGCCAAGAAGCACTATAAATAGGCCTTACAAACGATCCACCGGCCATTGCCATTGCACCCAAACCATAGGCTTTTCTTAGAAAAATAGTGACTATTGGTACACTCAACTTTGCTCCGGCTGTAAACAGTTCTGAAGTCTTTTTCACTGCTGCTTGGGTTTCACTATCAGGCCCAACCATAAATCCTGGAGTGTCACACAAAGAAACCACTGGGAGACCAAAGTCATTACATAGACTTAAAAATGCTGCCGTTTTTTCGGCCGCTTCAGCATCAATAGCCCCACCCAATACTTTACAATCATTACAGATAATTCCAAACGGCTTACCCTCAATGCGGATAAAGCCATTAATAATCCCTGAGCCAAAATGTGCTTGTAACTCAGTAAACGATTCGGCATCGGCAAGTGTATTAATAATTTTTCTAACATCGTAAACAAAGCGTCTATCCTGTGGCAGAAGCGTTGCGATAGCTTCTTGCTTTGGACTTTTCCATTCTGTTACTGAGCCCTGAAAATAGGAAAGAACTTTTTTTGCTAATCGGCTAGCGTCTTGTTCATCATCAGCAACGATATGCACCACGCCATTTTTGGTATGGACCTCTATTGGTCCAATTTCTGTGGGTTTAAAGGATCCTAAGCCTCCTCCTTCGATCATGGCAGGACCTGCCATACCGATCCAAGAGGTCTTTGTTGCAATTCGAATATCAGCACAGCCAAATAAGGCCGCATTTCCAGCAAAGCAATAACCATTGGCCACTGCGATTCGAGGTACCTGCCCACCTAATCCTGCCCAGGCTGCAAAAGAAGTGATGTTCAATCCTGCAATTTGAGTGGTTACATCAGTATCACCTGGGCGTCCGCCACCGCCTTCGGTATACATAATAACTGGAGTTTTGCCTTTTTCGGCAAGGTCTAAAATTCTATCCAGTTTTTGGTGGTGAAAATAACCTTGGGTGCCAGCTAATACGCTGTAATCGTTTACAACAATAGCCGTTTGAGTATTTGTATTGGGAAACTCAGAAGCGTTTACCGTGGCTAAGCCTGTGAGAATACCATCCGCTGGCGTATTCTCGATTAAATCATTTATCTCTCTACGATTTCTCTGTGCGGCAATGGCCAATTGACCATATTCAATAAACGAACCGGCATCTACAAGCGCATGCAAATTTTCACGTGCAGTTCTATAACCTTTGCTATGTCTTTTTTTTACTGCTGTTGTACGCTGGGTATCAAGGGTTTTATTCCTGCGTTCCTGAAAAGCTTCATCAGTCATAGTCTTATCCAAATATCCATAAGTGCATCAAACGACCTGGCATCATTGCCAAAGCGCCCGCAATTAATAAGGCACCGATATACATCCCTAACATATGCTTTTTATGAGTTGCAACATCGCCTCTACGAATAGCCAAAATGGCTCTAGGGACGGTTACAAAAACCAATAAACTCAATAAATGAATAAAACCAAAATGGTTTAAGAATGAAGGACCAACCATGGCTGGCATAAACAAAGTTATAAACGCCGTGATTAGCATTAAAGTCACATAAATCTTACCTAACAACTTATGTCTTGACGTGCCCTTACGAACAATTAATATATAAGTTCCTATGAAAAACGCAGGAATAACGGTACCTACATGTAGGTATGCCAATTGTAAATAAGTCATTCTTAACCTTTAAATTAAATCAATAATAAATAAAGATTAACACAAGCCCAAAAAAAATGCCGACACAAGGCCGGCATTTTAAATTAATAGCATATTAAGTTTAGCCACCTAACATTGCCGCTTTCAAACGTGGGTCAGCAGGATTATCACCTAACCATACTTTCATTAAGGCATCAAAGAAATCCTTACCAACTATGGTTCCTTTATTTTCACCATTAATGATAATACTTGTACCTACTTCGGGCACAAAATCAAATTGCAGATTATCGCCCTTTTTAACCTTATCCATATAATTTATAAATTCATCAACACGTGCTTGAATAGAGGCCATATCAGAGGTATTCGCTCTAAAACCATCAACAATCGCTCCAACGATTTTCTTTTTAGATAAATTACGCAGTATATTTAACTGCACTCGTTTAGCACCTTGATCTTGAAGAATTACATCTGAAGTTTTCGCCTTAGTACCAACATACAAAGCACCCAGATAGACTTTGAAAGGACCCTTTTTACGGATACCAACACCATTAAGTACCAATTCTTGGCCAGCAAGTGTTGTAGTCTCTGCAACATCAACACCATAGAGTGTGGCGGCTTGAACACCTGAAAGCATAAATAAGCTGGTTAACAATGTTAGGACGATTTTTTTCATGGTGTTTACCTCATAAACTACAGTATTTGTGATTCTAGCAAAATTATTGTGATTGCTTAAGCAGTATAATACCCGCTTGTGGCAATAAATTTTAATTCTCTGACTTAATTGCCATTGAATAATTCATTGTTTATACCAATCTTTATCTGAATAATGGATGAACTCATTACTTGTTCACAATAATAAACCATACTTTAAAGACAAAAATCTATGTGGAACAGTAACTTACCTTATTTATTTATGCTTATAGCCATCGCTGGTTTTGCACTTTTACTATGGGATCAAGCTCGTTGCCGCGTTATCGCTAATAATATTGCCCAGCAAGTTTGTCGACAAAATAATGTGCAGTTTTTAGATGGTACGGTGGTATTTCAAAAACTATGGCCAAAAAGAAATAAAGAAGATGAAATTCGTATGCAACGTTACTATGCCTTCGATTACATGCCGGAAGTAAGTGAAACCATAGAGGATTCTCGTAAAACCGGCTTTATAGTAATGCATGGCACCCAACTCACCGCCGTGGGTTTAGCAGCAGAAAACATTCAGTGATTATTTAACATGCCATTACAAAGTGAAATTTTTTCTAAAAATACTCAAGGCTATGATTTACACACGCATAGCACTGCATCGGATGGTAGCCTAACTCCACAAGAGTTAATTGATACCGCAATTGAGTATGGCATCACACATTTAGCTTTGAGTGATCATGATACGCTTAAGGGTTTTGAGATTGCTCATCTGCATCTTCAAAAGTTAAGCTCAACTTTACAATTAATACCTTCGGTAGAGTTTTCTTCAAGATGGAATGCAACAAACGGAATTAATTTACAAGATGATGGTAGAGGGATGACCGTACACATAGTAGCCCTCAACATCGACCCACAAAGTCCATACATAAAAAACTTAATTACAGCCACACAGTTTGCAAGAAACGAACGCAATCAACGCTTAAAAATTAAGTTAGAAAAAAAAGGCTGGCAAGATGTTATCCAACTCGCTGAGGAACTCAGTGCAGGTGCCACGCTTACGCGTACACACATTGCCAATGCAATGCTGGCTTTGAACAAAGTAAGTAAATATGCTCAAGCCTTTAGTCGCTATTTAGGTAGTGGCAAACCTTTGTCGGTTCACACTAAATGGCCAAGCATCAAAGAAACTGTCAACGCCATAGTGCAATCTGAGGGCATTGCAGTATTAGCCCATCCCTTACATTATCAACTGTCTCGTAAAAAACTTTTACAATTATGCAGTGACTTTAAACAAGTGGGCGGACAAGCGCTTGAAGTAATTACGGGCAACCCGGATAAAAACGCTATAGAAAATTTAACCGGTATTGCTTTACGTCAAAATTTAGCAGCATCGGTTGGATCTGATTTTCATGCACCAAAAAACGGCACGGTTTACTTAGGAGTACCGCAAGTTTTACCTCAGGCGCTTACTCCCGTATGGGAAATTTGGTAAAAATTGGCTATTTATTAACTTAATAGCTTATTCATTAGCTATATTTAATACAAAATGGTTATAATCAAAAAAGAACAATTACACTAAAAATCGACACATCATGGGCAAGCTAGATACAGAAACATTTAAAAATATTGAACGCTTAAAATTCTTACGAGTTGAGCATCAAGATTTGGATCAGGTTATCAGAGCCCTGCATGACAACGCCAGCACTGATCAGTTACTGATACAGCGTTTAAAGAAACGTAAATTATTACTTAAAGATCAAATTCAACGTTTAGAAAGTGATTTAATTCCAGACATGGATGCCTAAGAAAGCTCTACGGCAAGCACTTCAATCTTATCTAATAAACTCGTCAAGATTTTCTCATCAGTTAACTTATTCATAATTGTCACACGTAAGTAACGTGTGCCATTAATTAAGGTTGAGGTAATATGAAATTCTTTGCGTTTCATCATCTCAAAACGAATTTTTTGTTGCAAGTCATCACTGGCTTTACCATCCTCGCCTTGATAACGGAAACATAGAATATTTGTTTCTGGTTTATAAGGTACATGAAAGTACTTGCGAGCAGATAAGAGTTTGTGAAAAACTTTAGCCATTGCGTATCGATCACTGACGAAGTCACCCAATGCACGCTCGCCTCGAAACGCAATATTTAAGAATATTTTTAAGCTTAAAGATGACTTGGTGCATTCCACAGCACGTTGTATCGAATCATAGCCTTCGCGGTTTTCACCATAAGCCAAATAGCTGGCCTCCTGATGAAAAGCGGCGTCTAAATCTTTTGCCGACTTGAATAATGCTGCAGCACACAAGACTGGAACTTGCATCATTTTATGGGCATCCCAAACAAACGAATCAGCCATTTCTACACCATCAAAATAGTGTTGTGCGTCTTTAGCCAGTAAGGCGGTCGCACCATGACAAGCATCCACATGAAACCAAAGATTATGCTTTTGACAGAACTCACCCATAGCGACTAGAGGATCATGTAAACCGGTAGCCGTAGAGCTGGCATTTGCAATCACGGCCATACAGCGCTTGCCGTC
>CALHVH010000237.1 GCA_938039225.1 uncultured Gammaproteobacteria bacterium | reverse complement strand
GATTTCAAAGAGTATTAAATGAAAGTCGTACTAAACACCAAATACAGAAAGCCTCTCCCTAATTCGAAATTAGATTACTTTGATACAAGACAGGCTGTTGAAGACATACAAGCTGGCGCTTACGATAAATTACCCTACAGCTCACGCGTCTATGCCGAGAATTTAGTACGCCGTTGTGACCCTGAAATTTTAACTCAGTCATTAACTCAGTTGATTGAGCGTAAGAGCGAAAAAGATTTTCCTTGGTATCCAGCACGGGTTGTGTGTCATGATATTTTAGGTCAAACCGCTTTAGTAGATTTAGCAGGTTTAAGAGATGCGATTGCGGCTAAGGGTGGTGACCCTGCAAAAGTTAACCCAGTGGTTCCTACCGAACTTATTGTGGATCATTCACTTGCGGTTGAACACGCTGGTTTTGAGAAAGATGCCTTTGAAAAAAACCGTGCGATTGAAGATAGACGAAATGACGATCGATTCCATTTTATCGATTGGACCAAAACCTCGTTTAAAAATATGAATGTGGTCCCGCCTGGTAATGGCATCATGCATCAAATTAATCTTGAACGTATGTCACCAGTCATTCATTCTCGTGACGGTGTGGCTTTTCCTGATACGCTTGTTGGAACGGATAGTCACACGCCGCATGTTGACGCGCTTGGTGTGATAGCCATTGGTGTGGGTGGTCTTGAAGCTGAAAGTGTAATGCTTGGTAATCCATCCTATATGCGTTTGCCTGAAATTATTGGGGTTGAATTAACGGGTGAACGTAAAGAAGGCATTACGGCAACCGATATAGTCTTGCAACTTACTGAATTTTTACGACAACAAAAAGTAGTGTCTTCCTATCTTGAATTTTATGGAGAAGGGGTTAAGCATTTAACTCTTGGAGATAGAGCTACGATTTCAAACATGACTCCAGAGTACGGAGCCACAGCAGCGATGTTTTACATCGATGAGCAAACCATTGAGTATTTAAAGCTGACGGGTCGTGACGACGAAAACGTTAAATTGGTTGAGAATTTTGCAAAACATACCGGTCTTTGGGCAGATAGTCTTAAGAGTGCTGAGTATCAACGTACGCTTAGCTTTAATCTCTCTGAGGTTGGGCGTAATATTGCAGGTCCTTCAAATCCTCATCGACGCGTTGCGACCTCAACCTTGGCAGAAAAAGGCATATCTGGAATTGTCGAGAACGATATACAGAATGGCAAGCAACTAATGCCTGATGGCGCGGTCATTATTGCTGCTATTACTTCATGTACCAATACCAGTAATCCACGTAATGTAATCGCCGCCGGGATTATTGCGAGAAATGCCAATGCCTTAGGTTTGACTAGAAAGCCTTGGGTGAAGTCTTCATTGGCACCTGGTTCAAAGGCGGTGCAATTGTATTTAGAAGAAGCAAATTTACTTCCTGAACTTGAAAACCTAGGCTTTGGTATTGTTGGCTTTGCATGTACTACTTGTAATGGTATGAGTGGTGCACTTGACCCTGAAATACAAAAAGAACTGATTGAACGCGATTTGTATTCGACCGCAGTCCTTTCGGGCAACCGTAATTTCGATGGACGTATTCATCCCTATGCAAAACAAGCCTTCTTGGCTTCTCCACCCTTAGTAGTGGCGTATGCTATTGCAGGGACTATCCGTTTTGATATTGAAAATGGTGTGCTTGGTTTAGATCAAAAGGGCAATGAAGTTCGCTTAAAAGATATATGGCCTACGGATGAAGAAATTGATGCCATTGTTTCAGCCAGTGTAAAACCCGCTCAGTTCCATGCCGTGTATAACCCTATGTTTAATGTGCAAGTTGAAAGTGGAGCCAAAACTAATCCACTTTATGACTGGCGTCCAATGAGTACCTATATTCGCAGACCGCCATATTGGGAAGGAGCTTTAGCCGCTGAAAGAACACTAAAAGGTTTACGACCATTGGCGGTTCTTGGAGATAACATCACAACCGACCATATGTCTCCATCCAATGCTATTTTGCGTGAGAGTGCTGCAGGAGAGTATTTACATAAAATGGGTTTGCCGGAAGTTGATTTTAATTCTTATGCTACCCATCGTGGAGATCACCTCACTGCTCAACGGGCAACTTTTGCAAATCCAAAAACCTTAAATGAGATGGTTCAAGAAAATGGACAAACTAAACAAGGTTCATTAACTCGCTTAGAGCCGGAAGGCACCATCATGCGTATGTGGGAAGCGATTGAAATCTATATGGAACGTAAACAGCCATTAATCATTGTTGCTGGGGCGGATTATGGACAAGGTTCTTCACGAGATTGGGCGGCTAAAGGCGTACGTCTTGCGGGTGTTGAAGTCATTGTGGCCGAAAGTTTTGAACGAATTCATCGCGTAAACCTAGTGGGTATGGGAGCATTGCCTGTTCAATTTCAAGCTGGCGTAACTCGTAAAAGTTTAGAACTCGATGGTTCTGAAACTTATGATGTGATCGGTACACCTGATGCAAATAATACCTTAACACTCAAAATTACTCGTAAAGATGGCGAAGTGATTGAGACACCAGTTACCAGTCGTCTAGATACCGCAGATGAAGTAATCACCTACGCGGCTGGTGGTATGTTACAGCGCTTTGCTGAAGAGTTTCTTGAATCCGAAGCGGCATAAAAGAAGGCTTAAATGACAAAATATGCACCTCAAATAACTGTACCGGCTACTTATATGCGAGGCGGTACAAGCAAAGGAGTATTTTTCTCGCTGAATGATTTACCCATTGCGGTTCAAACTCCAGGAAAAGCCAGAGATAATTTTTTGCTTAGAGTTATTGGTAGTCCTGATCCATACGGTAAACAGACTGATGGAATGGGTGGTGCTACATCAAGTACCAGTAAGACAGTGATTGTCAGTAAGACTTCAAAAGCGGACCACGATGTGGACTATTTATTTGGTCAGGTTTCTATTGATAAAGCTTTTATAGACTGGAGTGGTAATTGTGGCAACTTAAGCGCTGCGGTGGGTTCATTTGCCATTAACAATGGTTTAGTTGATGCGAGTCGAATTCCAGAGAATGGAATTGCTGAGATTAGAATTTGGCAAGTGAACATAAATAAAACCATTATTGCACAAGTACCAATTACCAATGGACAAGTACAAGAGACTGGTGATTTTGAATTAGATGGCGTAACTTTTCCTGCGGCTGAAGTAAAAGTGGCATTTATGCATCCAGCAGCAAAAGATGGATCTATGTTTCCAACCGGTAATATTGTTGATGATTTAAACGTACCTGGGATTGGCAGCTTTAAAGTAACCATGATTAATGCCGGTATTCCTACTATATTCTTAAATGCCACCGATATTAATTACACGGGCACAGAATTACAGTCCGATATTAATTCTGACTCTAAAGCCTTGGCTATGTTTGAGAGCATTCGGGCTCATGGAGCAATCAAGATGGGCTTGATCGATTCGATTGAAGAAGCGGCCAGTCGTCAGCACACGCCTAAGGTGGCGTTTGTCGCATCGGCTAAGTCTTATACCGCATCCAGCGGTAAAGAAATTCATATCGATGATATTGATGTATTGGTTAGAGCCTTATCCATGGGCGTATTGCATCATGCCATGATGGGAACCGCTGCAGTTGCAATCGGTGTAGCCGCTGCCGTTCCGGGTACATTGGTTAATCTAGCGGCTGGAGGTGGTGTACTCACCGAGCTTAGATTTGGTCATCCATCTGGGACTTTGCGAGTTGGAGCTGAGGTTCAGCAAGAAAATGGGCATTGGATTGCAAATAAAGCGATCATGAGTCGTAGTGCAAGGCGTTTGATGGAAGGGAATATATACGTCCCAGAGACTTAATGCTTTCTTTGCTTAGAAGAAGGATTGATAAAATTGTATAAGCATCACATAAAGTGTATATTTCCTAAAATAATTAATACGTTTACTATAAGCTGTTAGAAGTACCTTAATCATATCTATATCAAATAATGCAAGCATCACTCTTTAATTGGTTTAAGCAATTACAAATGCGTTCCAAAATTCTATTAGGAATTGGGAGCTTGTTTGTCTTAGGCTTTTTCATGATTTTGGCTTTTTATTTTGCTTTAAGCATAACTGACTCTGCGCTAGAACGAGTGGCTACCCAAGAGCAACCGACTAGTTCAGCAGCGTATGAAATGGAGATTAGCCTTGTTCGCGGAGGTCTGGAAGTACTTAATTATCTACGTACAGGTGATCCCGAAAGCAAAAGCAAGGCTTTGTCTTACAAAAGTGATTTTGAAAAGTATTTAACCCAATATAGAAATGTAGCCAGTAGTCAACAAGAACAGGATTTTGCAGTACAAGTTTCTAGTTTGCATGATTATTATTGGATTGTTGGTAATAGTTTGATGCAGCGTCGTCCTGCTCAAGAAAACAGTGCGGCAGCCAGTAATGAACAAATTGAGTTAACTATTGATTTGATTGATGAGTTAGTTGATGGCCTAAGTGCAAAAAAATCCAATGAAGCAAAGCGTAGAATTCTGTTAAATATGAAAAATAGTTTGGCAATAATGGGTAAGGATATGGGTGCCTATTTGCGTTTAGGCCAAGCAGCTATTAGCGATAGAATCCCCGATGAAGCTGAGCAATTCTCGGTTAATTTAATTTATATCCAAGGTTTGTTTAAAAGCCAACCTGAGTCCATCCAAATTCGTAAATTAAATAACTTATTTACTGAAACCAATAAAGCCATTCAACATGCTATTACATTAGATGATGAAACTAATCATGACCTAGCTTCATTTGTTGAAGTCAGAGCCCAATTAGATACATTGCTCAGTGATAATATGCTGACTCTAGCTAAAGGTCATCTTGAGACTGCCATGCAATCTGCCGAAGATACCTCTGCCAAAGTTAAATCAGGTGCGGCTTTGATGTTACCTTTTATAATGTTACTTTCCTTATTAGTCATTTATATTTTAAGCAGTAGTGTTAGTAAGCCGGCTAAGCAGTTGGTAGCGGGGGCTAAAGCCTTAGGTGCGGGCGATTTGAATTACCGAATACCTGAATTAGGCAAGGATGAACTAGGCCAAATAGCAGAACAATTCAATCTAATGGCAGGACGTCTTGAAAGTACAACCGTATCTAGAGATGAACTGGAATCAAGTGAAGCGGCTCTCAGAATAAGTGAGGAACGCTATTCACGTGCCGTAGGTGGTACAAACGATGGTTTGTTTGATTGGGATATGCTAAAAAATAGTGTGTATTTTTCGCCGCGTTGGAAATCTATGCTGGGCTATGATGATACTGAAATCACTGACGACCCTGAAAGCTACTTTCAATATGTGCATCCCGACGATATTCAAGTCTTTCGTCAAAATATTGCCTTATTCGAAATGCGACCTGGTAAGTACCTAGTCAATGAGCACCGAGTTTTACACAAAAATGGTAACTATCGCTGGGTGTTGTTTCGAGCTTTAGCGAGTGATGAGAATGGAAAGGGCAAAACTACACGCTTGTCAGGATCACAAACCGATATCGATGCCCAAAAATTGGCTGAACAACAATTAGTGCATGATGCTATGCATGATCGATTAACGGGATTACCAAATAGGCATCTATTGCTTGAACGTTTGCAACACTTTTTAGACACACCTAAGCGACGTAATCAAGAAACTTGTGCTTTATTGTTTTTAGATTTAGATGGCTTCAAAACGGTTAATGATACACGTGGTCATCCGGCAGGTGATCAGTTATTAATTAGTCTGGCTAAGCGCCTTAAAACTTATCTTTCAGCTAATGATACTCTGGCTAGGTTTGGTGGTGATGAGTTTGTTGTTTTAGCTGAGGATGTAAATGGTATAAATCAAGTAGAAGATATTGCTGAAAGCATTCAATTGGCCCTAGAGAAACCATTTGCTGTGGGCAATGGAGAGTCTTTTGTAAGTGCTAGTATTGGTATTACACTTAGTACCAAAAACTATACCAAGGCGACTGAGATGCTACGTGATGCTGATATTGCCATGTATCGAGCCAAAGCCGATGGTAAAAAACGTCATGTTATTTTCAATGCGGAAATGCATGGTAATGTGGTTAAGCAAGCCGAATTGATAAGTGATCTACGTTATGTGCTTGAGCGTAAAGAATTAGAAATTTATTATCAGCCGATTATTGATTTACAAGACAGTCGTAAACTTCTTGGCTTTGAAGCTTTACTTCGATGGAATCATCCTGAGCATGGTCAAATTTCTCCTGAAGAGTTTGTACCCTTACTTGAAGACACAGGAATGATCATAGAAGTAGGGCAGTGGTTAATTGAATCAGCTACGGCAACCATAAAATCTTGGCATAAGAAAAATTATACGCCTTGGGTTGCTGTCAATGTTTCCGCAATGCAATTAAGAGAATCCGGTTTGAATGCTGGTGTTAAAAGAGCTCTGGCACTGAGTGGTTTAGATTCTAAGTTCCTCACTTTAGAAATCACTGAAACCAATGTAATGCAAAATGAATTAATTGCACGAGCAATCTTGAATGAAGTGAAGCAGCTTGGTGTGAAACTATCTATGGATGATTTTGGTACAGGTTATTCATCATTGAGCTACTTAAAACGCTTTCCATGGGACTACGTTAAGATTGATAAATCCTTTGTTAAGGATATTGATATCAATTCAGATGATGTAGCGATTATCGAAGCTATTGCCGTTATGGTGCATTCTCTAAACTTTAATGTGGTTGCAGAAGGAGTTGAAACGCTTAATCAACTTAAAGTACTGAAAAATTATGGTATTGACTGTGTACAAGGTTATTTACTAGCTCGTCCTGGACCAGAGATAAAATGGCAAGACCTAGATAGTATGAGCAGTAAGGTCTTTCTGAAAGATGCCTTTGAGGATGTTTCTGTTTCAAATCAGAGTGCATGATTCTCATGATTTCTCTTTTCCTATTACAAGTTTTTAATGCACTGTAATAAACAACATTAGTCTTCAGTGCTTGTATCTACTCTGTCTTCAGGAATTTTGTAATTACTGTCATTGCGTCTTAGCCAATGCTCAATGTTTTCCCAGGTATTAGGTCTGCAGATATGATATCCCTGCGCTTGGTCACAGTTCATTTCACGTAATTTATCTAAGGTTTTTTGGTCTTCTACCCCTTCCGCTACTACTTGAAGTTCAAGCGTATTTGCTAAAGAAATAATGGTTTCAACTATTTTAGAGCCTTGATAATTGTCCAGCATACCCATAATGAATTCACGATCTAATTTTAATTTGTGGATGGGTAGTTTTTGTAAATAAGAGAGAGAGGAATAACCCGTACCAAAATCATCGATAGAAAGTAAAACTCCAAGCCCCGATATTTGTTTTAAAAAATCAGTCGCTCTGTAAGCATCGTGCATCAATGCCGTTTCAGTAATTTCTAATTCAAGCATGCCTGGCGGCGTATCGTAATAAGCTAACATTTTTTCTAATAATAAGATTAAACTGTCGTCGATTAAATTCCGGGCTGAGATATTAACGGCAACAGAGTAGTTCATACCGTTTTTACGCCATTGCATTTGTTGTGATAAAGCTTGATGTAATACTTCTTCAGTTAGTTGGTCAATAGAATTTGACATCTCAATCAATGGCACAAACATGCTTGGACCGAGTAAGCCTAGTTTTGGATGTTCCCAACGGGCAAGAGCCTCAAAGCCTATAATCTCTTTGGTAATAATATTAATCTTAGGCTGATAATGTAAAAATAGTTGTCCACTATTTATTGAGCTTCCCATCTCAGCAATCATTGCTAAACGTTCTGGTGTGTGAATATCGCTATCCTGATCATAGAAGCTATAGCCACCACCTAATTTTTTTGCCATGTACATAGCAACATCGGCTGAACGTAATAGGGCGTGACTATCAACGCCGTCTTGAGGAAACATAGCAATACCAACACTGGTATCAAGCTCCAAAGTTAAATCATCAATGATAAAAGGCTTACGTAAGACCGAAAGTATTTTATTACCAATGACTTGAGCTTCTTTTTTTGTATTAACGCCATAAAACAGAATGGTAAATTCATCGCCACCTAGTCTACTAACTACGAATTCGTGTGGACTTTTTATATTGTTTAGGCGTGGCCCAATTTTTTGTAAAACCTTATCACCGGTAAAATGTCCTAAGGTATCATTGATTTCTTTAAATCGGTCTAAGTCTAATAAAAATAAAACGGCACTTGAATAGCCATCATTTAACACACGTTCTTTAAACTGCGTATGAAAATACGCTCGATTAGTTAAACCAGTTAGCGAGTCGTGATGTGCTAGGTGGTCTAGCATGGACCGCGTATCTGCATTATCCAGAGCCAAGGAAACTGCTTTTGAAATTGAAAATAAGGTTTCAATGTTATCTAAACTGAGTGGGTAAACTTCAGGATAAGAAAGAATTATTACGCCAATTTTTTTCTCTTTATAGATTAAAGGAATGCTGACAATCGCTTTGACCTTATTCGCAAATAATACTTCTTTTGTTGAAGAATCAATTCTTGCTTCATTTCGAATGTCAGGACTGTATTGAGGCTTGCCTGTTTCTAGTGCCAAGCCATTAAAGGATGAATTAATTGGGATTTCTTTAATTTTATCTAAATCAACGCCGTATAGATCTGAATGCATTTTAAACACAAAACGATCGGGGTTAGGCTCAACGGTATAAACGGTAATAAGAGGGTTTTTTGCTGTTTTACTCAGTGCAGAGAGAGTTTTTGTATAGATATCATCTTGTGTTATTGAACTGTGCAATTGATTGGAGAGTTCATTTACCAATGCAAGGTTCGCGTTATGTTCTATGGCCTCTATACGTGATTTCTCTAGCTCTCTTTCTGATTTTTTTCGTTTACTAATATCATGAATAGTCGTTAATAAGTAAGCTTCCTCATTAATTTCGACTCTTGTCATTGTAAGTTCGGCTTCAAAAATGCTTTGATCAAAACGCTTTTTTTGCATTTCAAAGCGTTGTACTCTACCGGCTATTGCAAGCTTGATTTTTTCGTTGGTAAGCTCGCTTGAAATTTTTCCATCAGCTTGCGTTTGCGGTGACAATATTTTTATTTTGTGATTAAGTAAACCATCACGTTTACATTGAAATAAATTTAAACTGGCATCATTGCAATCTATAATAACGTTGTTTCTTAATAAAAATATAGCATCTGAGGTGCCGTTAAAAACGTGTTTATAGCGTTCTTCCTTGGCTTGTAAAGCGCGGCGTGTATCAATATGTTTTGTGATATCAATAGCACTGCATATGAACCCTGTCTTTTGACCATCTAGCGATTTATGTTTGCTAATACTAAGTGCTACGGGCAGAGTTTGACCACTGCTCGTACGTAATAAATATTCATTAGAATTATGTTTTTCATCTGAATCTTCACTATCAGCTAACTGCTGCATAGTTTCTGGTTCAATTCTACGTAGGTTTTTAAATGTACCGGTTAAGTCTGCTGATCGACTTTCTCCACCAGTGCTATTCATCTTTTTCACTGGAGTTACCACTAACTCGCTAAAATTTAAACCGATTAAATTGCGTTCCGAATAATCCAGTAACTTTTGGCCCGTTTGATTTACTTTTTGGATAATACCCTTACTGTCGGTAATGATGATGCATAGAACTTTAGAATTATTTATTGCTGACTCAAATTCGAAAATGTCGTCATTGATTTGTGAGTTGGTTTTTATATCTTCGTATAACAGTCTTTGCGAGATTAAATCGGCAATTGAACGTAGAAATTTTTCTTCAACATTTGTCCATTGCTTGGAGCTATGCAACTGTTCGGCACTCAAGATTCCAGTTAATTTGCCGGTTTTAAATAAACACGTGTCAAACTTAGCCGCTATTTTAAGTGGTTGTAAATAACTTGTTGATAGATCATTAAGTTCAGAATTTAGATGAGCATTTTCTGCAATTATTTTGGGTTTTTTTTGTAGTGCAGCAAGATAGTTGGGGAAATTACTCATTTTTAGAGTAAGGCCATTAGAGTGTTGGTTTAGAGAAGCCGTAAAAAGATTAATTTGTTTTAAGGATTGAAAGTTCTGTTTGAATAACCAAACACTTACTCGTTCAATATTAAGAGTTTGACTGACAGTCTTACAAATTTGACGCAAGAAAAATTGTTGTTTATTTTCCCAAAGCATGCCGTTACGAGATATGTCGTAAACAACTTGTTCCAGCTGTTTATCTCGTATTACGCTTCCTGTACCTTTTTGCTCAATTTCACTCATATAAGTTTTTTGGCTTTTTTATAAGATGGTGTTTTCTGTGATCTATTCAGAAGCACTTGATTATATTCTTTTTAACATAATTATACGGAAAATGCTTGAGTAAAAGCATTTAAAGTATTGATTATATTGAAATAGTAGTTTTAGAGGCCAATGTCGAACGATTAACTTTCTGCGCTTACAAGTCGGATTGCGAAAGAATTCAACCTTGTGAGCCTTGCTCTCAGAGGAGAGCAAGGTGATTAAACTTATACTTATTTATAATTAGCGTTTAGTAATTCAACTTCAAATTTAAGAACTTGATTGGGTGGAATGATATTTCCAGCACCTTTTTCTCCATATGCCAATTCAGAAGGAATAACTAGTTCATATTTTGAGCCTTCGTTCATAAGTAAAAGAGCCTCAGTCCAGCCCTTGATAACTCGAGTTACACCAAAGCTTGTTGGTTCACCACGCTTATAAGAGCTGTCAAATTCTTCACCGTTTGGAAATGTACCGCGATAATGTACTTGAACAACATTTCTAGCAGTTGGTTTTGGTCCCGTACCCTGTGTAATTATTCGATACTGCAAACCACTGGCGGTTTTTATGACACCTTCTTTTTTTGCATTCATTTCTAGATAAGTCTCGGAGTTAGTCATATCAATTTGAATGTTTTCCAAAGCATGCATATCAGATTTCACAACTTTTGATGGCTCTTTCTGAGGGTTGTTAGTCTTTTCGGCAATTTTGTTAGATTGCTCAACAGTTTGTTTTTCTTGAGCTATTTTTGTTTTTTCATCGTTTTTATCGTTTTGTGCACAGGCAGTGAAGAATAATGCACAGATTAATAGCTGATAAATAGTAAGGTTATTTTTTTTGCTGAACATAGTAAATCCATGAGTTGATGTAATCAGGCCTAATTATAAGACTAACAACGCAGTATAATGAAAAATACTTACAATAAACTTACTCGTAATGCATATGCAAAAAAATAACTTACATATAAAGGCATTCTTTGATGAATCTACTTTCACTGTCTCCTATGTGCTTACCGATATGGAAACTAAACATTGTGCGGTTTTAGATTCAGTTTTGAATTACGATTTAGTAGCAGGGCGTACCCATACAGCTGCTGCCGATCTAATTATTCAGTACATTAAAAATAAGGAACTCACGCTTGATTGGATATTAGAAACCCACGCACATGCGGATCACTTGTCTGCAGCTCCTTACTTAAAAAAACACCTAGGCGGTAAAATTGGAATTGGTGATGGTATCAAAACTGTCCAAGAAGTATTTAGTAAGGTTTTTGATTTAGATCAGTCAGAATTTAAAAATCGTAATGGCTTTTTTGATTATCTATTCGAAGATAACGAAGAATTTACGATAGGAAATTTGACGGCTAAAGTGATACATACACCCGGTCATACA
This sequence comes from uncultured Gammaproteobacteria bacterium, assembly GCA_938039225.1. Taxonomy (GTDB): domain Bacteria; phylum Pseudomonadota; class Gammaproteobacteria; order Steroidobacterales; family JABDMI01; genus JABDMI01. Next base: position 4,990 of record CALHVH010000237.1, on the reverse strand, counting down.
CAAGCTTGCGTGACCTATTTGGTCAATGATGCTGCTTTTGTTGGCGACACGCTATTTATGCCAGACTATGGTACGGCTCGCACAGATTTTCCTGGCGGTAATGCCGCTGAACTCTATCAATCAATTCATAAAATTTTTGCGTTGCCAGATGATACGCGTTTATTTATGTGTCATGACTATATGGCGCCCGGTCGCGAAAAATTTGCATGGGAAACCACGGTTGAAAAAGCACGTACAACAAATGTGCATATACATGCTGGTATTTCTCTACAGGAATTTGTAAAAATGCGTGAGGCTCGTGATAAGACCCTAGATATGCCTAGACTTATTATGCCTTCCATTCAAGTAAATATTCGAGCCGGTGAGCTTCCCGAGCCAGATAAAAATGGGATTCGATATTTGAAAATCCCCTTAAATTCCATGTAGTAAACTGTTTTTTTCTGTGTAAGCATATCAAGTTAAAGGCTAAATTATGTTCCCAACTGAATTCACACCTTATCTCTCGTTTATCGGCGGTGTCACTCTTGGTCTTTCTGCAATTTGGTTGATGTTATTTCAAGGCCGGATTGCAGGAATCAGTGGCATTATTAAAACAGCGCTTTTTCAAAAAGACGGACGTGCATGGAGGCTAATGTTTCTAGTAGGTCTGGTCTTAGGTGGAGCAATAGGTTTTCATTTGACCGGGTTTGATTTTTCATATCGAGAAGGATTCCCTATCTCATTAGTCATCATCGGTGGTGTTTTAGTAGGGCTTGGAACTTCAATGGGCTCTGGATGCACAAGTGGTCATGGGGTTTGTGGTATTTCACGTTTATCAATACGTTCTATCGTTGCCACGGTTGTTTACCTTAGTGTAGGCATTCTTGTTGCTTCATTAACGGCAAAGGTTTTACTTTGATTAAGTGTAAGGGATTATGAATGAAAAATAATATGAGTGCTTTAATCGCTGGAACCATTTTTGGTTTCGGACTGATTGTTTCTGGCATGTCTAACCCAGATAAAGTGATGAATTTTTTAAATGTGTTTGGTCATTGGGATCCGAGTTTGCTGTTTGTATTGGGCGGAGCAGTAATTTGTACTTTTTTTGGTTATCGTATTGTCCTTAAACGAAATGCTCCCTTGCTTGAGAGAGAATTCTTTCTACCTATCAAAACAGCATTGGATAAACGACTTTTAACGGGTGCGGCTCTTTTTGGAGCAGGTTGGGGTATGACTGGGTTTTGCCCTGGACCGGCAATCACGGGTTTAGCCTTTGGTGTTGTAGAGCCAATTATTTTCCTTGCCAGTATGCTGTGTGGCTATCTCATCATGAACCGATTGCCCCATAAGTAATCCTTTGCACTAAAAATGCACAAAATTGAGTTCTGGCACTGTACTTGCAATAACTAGGGTAAGTAAATCTTCACTTTATTGGTTCAAAAGAATATAAACCTTAATATAAAGGTATTGTTCAATAATAATCAATCAGTGAATAATTTTAACGCACCAAGTCAGGGCGTGCTCTATGTAAGTGCGCACCAAATTTGTGCATTCTATATTTTAGTAGAATTTATCTGGGAGATATTTATGCCTTTTAGCCGTTTTAAATCGGTCCTTGTCCTATTATTCATCATGGCTTTCTCGCCTGCAGTTTTGGCCGATGGACTCAATTCTGCAAATACTGCATGGATATTGACTGCAACTGCATTGGTTTTATTTATGACCATACCCGGCTTGTCATTATTTTATGCCGGCTTAGTTCGCAGTAAAAATACCTTATCGGTTCTAATGCAATGTTTTGCTATTTGTTGTGGGGCTTCAATAGTGTGGTTTGCTGTTGGGTATTCACTGGCTTTTTCTGATGGCGGAAGTGCAAACTCTTTTGTAGGAGGTTTCTCAAAGGCTTTCTTTGCTGGAATTGGTGAAGATACATTGAGTGGTGATCTCCCTGAAACTTTATTTGCTATGTTTCAAATGACCTTTGCAATTATTACTCCTGCATTAATTGTGGGTGCATTTGCCGAACGAGCAAAATTTTCAAGTATGTTCTTGTTTTCTATGTTGTGGTTAGTTGTAGTCTATGCTCCAGTATGTCACTGGGTATGGGGTGGTGGCTGGTTGGGTCATGAGTTTAATGAGGCTGATGAATTAGTTAAGTTAGGTGTCTTAGATTTTGCTGGTGGTATCGTAGTTCACATTACTGCAGGTGTAGCCGCTTTAGTAGCTGCTCTCGTTATAGGTAACCGTAAAGGTTATGGTAAAACACCAATGCCTCCGCATAGTTTACCGATGACCGTTACTGGTGCCGGCATGTTATGGGTCGGTTGGTTTGGTTTTAATGCAGGATCTGCACTAGCTGCAAATGGTGATGCTGCAATGGCTATGTTAGTTACGCATATTTCTGCGGCGGCAGGTTCGCTTGCATGGATGACTATTGAGTGGATTCGTTACGGTAAGCCTTCGGTATTAGGTATTGTTACTGGTATGGTGGCAGGCTTAGGTACCATAACTCCGGCTTCTGGTTTTGTAGGGCCGGGCGGTGCACTGTTAATCGGCTTATCAGCTGGTGTCGTGTGTTATTACGCAACTCAATTCATCAAAAATAAATTAAAAATTGATGATTCTCTAGATGTATTTCCAGTGCATGGCGTGGGTGGTATTTTAGGTACCCTGCTTGTTGCATTTTTTGCTTCAGATGCGATTGGATTACTCAGTGGGCAAGGTTATGTGGCTGCAGGAGTAGGAGCGGGTTCACAATTATTTGTTCAATTAAAAGGAATTTTAGCAACAATTTTATATACGGCTGCCGTATCTTGGGCTCTACTAAAAATTATCGATAAGCTAATGGGCTTACGTGTAACTGAAGAGCAGGAAGTTGAAGGCTTAGACTTAGCTCTACACGGTGAGAGAGCTTACGAAAACTAAAGCTAAGCTGCCTCGTCTGAAAAAAGCCAGAGCTTGTCTCTGGCTTTTTTTGTTATGCGTTTTTATTCATGTAACAAATCTTTATAAGATGCGCACTAGGTAAACGTTCATCTATTTTTATTAAAGCATAAAGGCATTGGTGATTTTTCCAAGGACTCAATGTTGCCAATTTAAAATATATTACGCTAGTCTACTTAGCAGAAGGTTTTTGACCTTATTTAATTATAGTTTTCGTTTACTTACACTCGTTTATTGATTTATTACTTGAGGATAAATTAAACACGTTGTTCTTAAACATCTATGCTTCACATTTTTCATGAGATTGTAGAGTTTTGTAATAGCCGATGCTATTAAGTTGAGCTTTCCCTTACTGTAATTGTTCAGATTTACTAATTTGTACAGGTGATAGAAGGATGCATGAAAACTCTCAAGAAACGCAAAATAGTACTCGTACTGTTACAACTAAGCGTTATTGGTTAAAAACCGATAACCCGCAATTGGCTTGGTGGCCATGGGGAATTCTACCTCTATTGGGTTTGCTTTTTTTATATCTTTGGGGGGTATTTAATACTGCACCAAAGATTGAAGCAGATGTGCAAGATCGTGTTAAAAAACTTCTCACTCAGGAATCCGTTAACTTAGTTAAGGTAAATGCTGATGGTCAAGAAGTTGTAGTTCATGCAATTGGAAATGGACTTGATATAAATAGCCAGAAAAAAAATATCAAACGTTTAGCTCAATACACTCAATGTGATACATGGGCAGGACCCAAAAAATGTCCTACTAATGTTCAAGTTAAATTAGAACAGGCTAGTATAAAGACTCCTGTGATTGCTAAGCCGGTAAAAGCTGAAGCACGTTTTCATGATTTTGAATTTACTCATAATGGAGCAGGCATAAGCTTATCTGGTGAAGTGCCAGATGAAAAGACTCGTCAACAACTGGTTAGCTTTGCAGAGAAAAAATATTCTGAGGTTGTCGATAATCTAGTAGTTAGTAAGCAAATTAGTAAGCCTAATTTCAGAAACTCATACACAAAGGCAATCGAGATTCTCAACATGCTTGAGGCTGGTGAGGCTAATCGAACTAATGGTGTCTTGAGTATTTCGGGCTTGGTCAGTGCCGATAAAGAACAATTAACGCGTTCACTTTTTACCGCTAATCCCAATTCCACCAGTCTTGGAAAAATCACTCTGGATGTTGTGAAAGCTGTGGACACCTGCAATACAGAATTTAAAACCTTATTAGAGGCATCAACAATAAACTTTAGAACCAGTAGTGCCGAAATTGATGCTAGTAGTAAGCCTCTACTTACTCGTTTAGCGGCACTAGCTAAAGAGTGCCCAGGTACTTTAATGGTAGAAGGTCATACAGATAATCGTGGTAGTGCTGAGCTCAATCAGTCACTTAGTCAAGAACGTGCAAATGCCGTGCGTGAAGCACTTATTCCACTAGGGATTAAAGCAGATCGCCTCCAAGCAAAAGGGTATGGCTTGGATAAACCTATTGCCGATAATGCTACTCCAGCAGGAAGAGCAAAAAATCGACGTATCGTAATTCGCATCGCACAATAATAGTTAGAACAGAGGACATAGAAAATGATTTACTTAATTGCTAAATACACAATACCTTTTTTACTTGCCAGCCTTTTTGGTTTTTTATTTGGTCGCTGGTGGACACGAAGGAATTTTGTTGATGTGTCAGAAACCTATGAACAAATGAGTATCTCTAGTGCTTCTAATAAAGAACAATGGGGAAAGCTGTGGCATAAACTAGATGGATTAGATAGTTCAGTTGGTACTACGGTTAAAAATGAATTGGATGCATTGCCTAAACCTGAAATACCTAAGTTTGATTTGAGTGGTATTGAAAAACGTTTAGGTGAGATTGAAGGGCGCTTTGATTCTATTCCAGAAGCAAAAGAGACGGACTTATCTGACGTTTTTAATCGTTTAGGTTCATTAGATAAAATGCTGTCTAATATTAAAATACCACAAGCAGCTAATTTGGATCCAATCAGCTCTAAGCTGGGTTTTTTAGAAAGTAGTTTAAAAGCAATACCGACCCCCAAAGAAGTTGACTTGTC
>CALHVH010000236.1 GCA_938039225.1 uncultured Gammaproteobacteria bacterium | reverse complement strand
TTAGAAGGGAATTGCGAGATGACTGATTTTATGCATACTCCAGGTGAAGCCTCAATGAATGCAATTTGTCTTATCCCAGAAGACCAAGTAAGAATTGAAGGAAAAATCAAAGTCACTTATTCGCGTACTGCTTATACGGTTAATGCCGAGGCCGTTATAAATGGTCCTGGCGGTAGCTCTACATCAAGCGTTGTGACTCAGACTACTCGTATTGGTGATTGCGAATAATAAATTCGATTACTCGAAAGGCTTTAAGAATAAGGCAGTTCGCCTTGTAAGTAATTTTAGCTCAATTATTTATTATATTGTCACGATACTTATCACCAATAGGTATCTCAGTATCACCTAACTCTACATCTTTAGTAGTCATAGCTGTGACATATTGATAATTAATTATGTATGAACGATGGACTCGGATGAAATCCTTATTGAGACGCTCAGAAAATGCAGAGATACTTTCTTTTACAATATGGTTTTTATTTGTAGTAAATATTTTGATGTAATCTTTTAAGCTTTGTACATAGATTATGTCTTGATAATTAAGTTTTACATCTTTTCTATCCGCTCTGACAAAAATATAATTTGACGTAGGTTTGTCTGCAATAGTGTGCGGTTTATTCTCAGTTAAAGAAAGCGCTAAGAATTTCTCTATGGCTTTAAAAAACCGAGAAAACACAATGGGTTTAAGTAAGTAATCTACAGCGTTAAGTTCAAAACCATCAACTGCATAATCGCGGTATGCTGTAGTAAAGATTACTTTTGGCTTATTGTTTAAGCTTTGATAAAAATCCGTGCCATTAAGTACTGGCATTTCAATATCTAAAAACAATAAATCTATCGCTTGTGTATTTAGGTATGAACTGGCTTCTATTGCACTTGAACAAGAAGCAACAATTTCGAATTGATCCAGTTGCGATAGATGCGTTGCAATCAACTCACGACCTAAGCTTTCATCATCAACAATTACGCATTTATATAATTTTTTCATGCAGATATTTTCTTTAAGCTTAAGATGGCTTTGTAGCTATTAATATTATCAACAAGCTTGAGTTCGTGCGAGTTTGGATATAGTAAATCAAGCTGTTTACGTAAATTATTAAGCCCTATTTTTTTAGGGTTTTTTGGAGAGTTAGCCATATGTATAGGCTTGCTATTGATGATTTCAAAATAGAGTTTATCGTCTGTTTCTGTTAAGTGTATATCAATTTTTGCGGTATTCAATTCTTGACTGACGCCATGCTTAAAGGCATTTTCAATAAGCGTTAAAAATAACAATGGAGCAACTTTAGTAGGGTTTTTAATATCATTGTTTAAATTGAATTGAATTTTTTCTCCAAAACGTAATTTTTCTAGGGCTACGTAATCATTAATCATTGTGATTTCATCAGACAAGGAAACAAAGCTTTCATTGCAACGATATAGAACATAGTCAAGAATGCCAGATAGTTTAGCCACAGCTTCTGCTGTCAATTCAGACCGTTTAATTGCAAGGGCGTAGATGTTGTTTAGGGTATTGAAGATAAAATGCGGGTTAAGTTGGTTTTTCAATGCATTCAGTTCAGCGGCTTGTTTTTGCTCACGTAATTCTAATAAAGATTGTTGTTTTTGATAATAAACAACTGCTATTAATATTGCTGCTGGAAAGAAAAACTGTGGAAACTTAGAAAATAATATGAACTTGATAACATGAGAAAAACCCATGCGTTGCAATAATGTGTAATCACTTACATTTTTATAGTAAGCACCATAGGTTTCAGGATAAGTGCTTTCTAAATAAAAGTAGCTTACCAAGATATTTAATTCGGATGCAATGAATAGAATAACAAAAAGACCAAAAATAAATGCAATAAACTTACCTTGGTCGAGAAATTTTGGCACTAAATAATACAGTGCCGTATAAGCTACTAAGCCTTGAAGAGCGGTTACTAGACCTATTCTTTCGAAAAACTCCCTTGCAGAACTGAAGCCATACCAATCGGGACCTACGTTTAGTAAAAATACAATTGCCCAAAATACTAAAAGAAAAATTACTTTAGATGTGGATTTATTAGAACTCAAGGAATGCATGCTTTATATAAAGCTCATAGAAAATTTGGCAAAGACAACTATAGCTTAATTTGGGTTTCGAGCCCATCTGAAAACGGTCGATTACCTAAAATAATCGACTAACAGCATGATTTGGTCGACCAAACCCTTTGTTCAAGCATTTTGGATTTAGTCGACTTGGAACAAAGTTTGGTCTAGATAATATCTTAATCCTGCTATCTCAGAATATCCTTGGACGTAATTCAAACCGAGGTATTTTTTATGCACACATTCTGTAAATTTTTTGTAATCATTTTTTTGAGTGTTTCTTCTTTGGCTTGTGTCAGTTCCAGTATTGCACAGACTGATTCAACAACTTCCTACAATAGTACTACCAAAGAGCAACGCGCCATCCTAATTACGGGTGCCAGTTCAGGCATTGGAAAGGATATGGCTATCACTTTGTCACAAAATGGCTTTTACGTTTATGCCGGAGCAAGGAAGTCTAAAGACATTCAAGCACTAAGTGCAATCCCAAATATTCAAGGTATACGTCTTGATGTGACTATTCAAAAAGACATTGATATGGCTGTAAGCACTATCAAACAGGAAGGTCGAGGGTTGTATGGCTTAATTAATAATGCAGGTGTGTTTTTATTTGATCCATTAATTGAAATCAGTGAGAGAGATATGCAATTCATTATGGATGTGAATGTGTTTGGTCCTTATCGAGTTACTAAAGCGTTTGCCCCTCTATTGATTGAAAATAAAGGTCGCATTATGACGACAGGTTCAGTTGCAGGATTGTTTTCAGCTCGTTTATTTGGACCTTATGGAATGACTAAGCACGCAATGGAAGCCTATACCGATGCACTGGATGGTGAAATGAAAAAATTTGATGTAGAGGTTGGAATTGTTGAGCCAGGAAATTTTCGTTCAAATATTATGAAAAACATGCAAAAACGGATTGACCAATTGAACAGTGGGCAACGTGACTCTCTTTATAAAGATGAAATAAAAGGCTTTGCTAATTTCGCTAAAACTGATCGTTCTGCCCATATGGAGCCAAAACCAGTTTCAGATGCAGCTTTACATTTTATGTCTTCAGATAAACCTAAACGCCGATATCTAGTAACTCCAAATGCACAAGAAGCTAAATACGCCATTCAACAGTCCCTAAGGCGTACCTTAGAACTTAATGATGACCAAGTATTCGAGCAATCCCGAGATGAAATCGTTGACTTAATCGATATTTTACTCACAGATTTTAACGAATGAACATTTACAGCAAAACGATTCAGGTAATCACCACCATGAAGCCAAATGAACAAAAGGCTGCAATTACATCGTTTTTTATGGTGTTTATATTGATGGCGGTGTATTTCATTCTTCGTCCTGTGCGAGATGCCATGGCGAGTGATTGGACCGATACTGAGGTAAGTATTTTATGGAATATTCAGTTCTTTCTCAGTATTGCCATTGTAGGTTTATATAGTTATTTGATTACAAAAATACGCTTTAAATGGGTTGTTCCCTTGGTTTATGCGGGCTTTGCTTTGAGTTTTTTTGCATTTTATTGTTTAAGCCCATTATTTACAAACCCTACGCTTTTAGAGAAAAGCTTTTACTTGTGGGTCACCGCATTTAGTTTGTTAAACCTCTCGGTGTTTTGGAGTTTTATGAGCGACACCTTTAACCAAGAGCAAAGTAAAAGATTATTTGCTTTCATTGGTGCTGGTGCTAGTGCGGGTGCAATTGTAGGTCCTGCTATACCAACATTATTTGCAGCTTATTTGGGGCTTGAAAATTTGATGTTAATCGCGGCTGTGGGTTTGATGCTCGTCGTGCCATTCGTTTTTTACTTAAATCATTTAAAACATGTTGAGTTAGGCAACGCTAATTTAGAAATCCTTACAGCAGAGGATAATATCGGAGGCAAATGGTGGTCAGGTTTTAGGGATGTAGTACGCAATAGATATTTATTAGGTATTGCTGGGTTTATTTTACTGTATGTATTTATCAGCTCATTTGTGTACTTTGAACAAAAAAACTTACTTGCTGAATACAGCCGAGCAGATAGAGCAGAAATATTGGGAGGTATTGATTGGGTAGTTAATTCTTTGACTTTTGTATTTGCTTTTTTCATTACAAGTCGTCTCGTGAATAACATGGGTATGGGTATAGCATTGGCCTTAGTACCTATGGCTCTGATTATCGGGTTTTTAGCTCTCGCTTTTGCTCCGATGATCATTATTTTATTAGCGGTTCAAGTAGTGCGCCGAGTCGGAAATTATTCAGTTACACGACCTGCACGAGAAATGTTATTTACGAATGTGAGTACAGAAGAGCGTTTTAAAGCTAAGCCAGTAATAGACGTAGTTGTTTATCGAGGTGGGGATGCAGTAAGCAGTACTTTATTTGCTTTGCTCACAGATGGTTTGGGTATTGGCTTAGTTGCAGTGTCACTCATAGGCTCGGGTTTAGCCGCTATGTGGGCTAGCTTAGGCATTTATTTAGGTAAACAATTTAAGAAAACAGCGAGTGATGGCTCAAGAGTTCCCTTGGACTTCACTCAGAATAACAAAACAATAGTTACATAAGCAGGTTTTATATTTAATCAGAATCCCATTTATTAAGGAGTGGAATATGCAACACATTAAGATATTTTTAATCAGTTTTATTTTAGTATTAAGTACAGCTAACTTTGCAGGAAGTGAAAGTAAGGTGGCTAATATTTCTCAAGCCAGAGCGTTTTTCGATGATTATTTGTCGGTCTATAATCGCCGTTTTGGTAACCCAAAAGGTAGCGAGCAATTTAGAGAAGAATTAATTGCATTAGTACATGACTCATTAATGTTATCTCCACCAAACTCAGCTCCTCAAGTGTTAAGTGATATGGAGTTGTTTGCGAAAAGCTTTGAGGGCTTTGTTACAAGCTTAGAGAAAAAAGGTGCTGTACGATTACAATGGAAGAATGTTGAATTAAGAGAGTTAACGCCGAATAAAATTTTAGCTAATAATATTGGTCACGGTGTTAACGCTGAGGGCGAAATTGTGTATGAGACGATATCTATTTATCTACTGTATAAAGTAGAAGGGCAATGGAAAATTGCTTTGTTTAGCCCGTATTTACCTGAGAACGCAATAGATATAGACTGAGATATGACAGTCTCTAAAAGCCTTTCGAGAAGTACGAAAGGCTTTTAACAAACTAATTCATTAACCCAAAATTATACTAACTGAACGGCTAAATAAGCTCAGTTATTATCATTCCAAATTAAATAGTCTATATTTTTCCACATAATTTGAGATTTTTCTTAGTCTGATACTATACTATTGCAGCGTACTCATAGAAAATTATCTAAATCATGTCTTCAATACAACTCGGCTCTGAAATACCGCAAAAGGGAAATGCTTTTACAGCAGCTCTCGGACGAATGGTGTTTAAATTGATGGGTTGGAAGTTTGAAGGTGATATTCCAAATCAACCGCAAATGATTATTGCGGTTGCTCCGCATAGTTCAAATCAAGATTTCATCGTGGCTATGGCAGCGGTCTTGAGCCTACGCTTGCATGTATCTTATTTGGCAAAACATACCTTGTTTAAATTTCCATTAGGTGGACTGATGTCTGCCTTAGGTGGTATACCCGTTAATCGAAATTCGTCGCAAGGTTTGGTTGGTAAAATGGTAGAGCAGTTTGAAACACATCCTCAATTGGTATTAGGTATTGCACCTGAAGGCACGCGAGGCAAGGCTAAAAGATGGAAAAAAGGTTTTGCTGTTATTGCTCAAGCTACTAATGTTCCGGTGCTTCCAGCCTTATTGGACTACAAAACTAAGTGCATACGTTTTGAGCCCCTGATTACCGATGTAAGTGACGTGGATAAAACCATTGAAAGTATGCAAGCCTATGCCAAACTGGCAAGCCCAAAAAATCAACCCATATAAGTGACAAACTGAATAATATTATTTTGATGTAATATTTTTGTATAAGTCCAGTTCTTACTACTTTAAGTTAAATCCACTGTAAGAACTATTATGCTGATCGTATTATTGCTTGTAGCAACGCTTTTTCTCGCCTATTTTAATGGTGCAAATGATAACTTCAAAGGGGTTGCTACTTTATACGGTAGTGGTACGCTCAGTTACAAAAAGGCTATCTCAATAGCAACGATTGCCACTTTTGCGGGTTCCATATGTGCTATTTTTTTAGCACAAGGACTAGTAAAAAGTTTTTCCGGTAAGGGTTTAGTACCAGCCGATATTGCAGGGAGTTTAGATTTTCTGGTTGCAGTCGGTTTTGGAGCCGGTTCTACAGTTTTATTAGCTACACGCTTAGGTTTTCCTATCTCTACAACACATAGTTTAGTAGGAGCTTTAGTTGGGGCTGGCTTAATGGCCATCGGATTGGATGTTAATTTTACTCAGATGAGTAGTGCCTTTGTCATTCCTTTGTTGGTCAGTCCATTTATAGCTTTTGCTTTGGGTGCAATAGTCTATTGGGTATTTACTACTCTACGTAAGAAATTTGGATTATCCAAAGAAACTTGTGTTTGCATTGGAGAAACAAAGCAATATAAGCCTGTTAGTAGTTTAAGTAAATCGGAATCGTCTGCTTTATTGCTTAACTATGAAGGTGAAATTACTAATCCTCAAATTGCTATTGCCCAAAGCAGCGAATGTGTTGAGATGTATACCGATAAAGCATGGGGCTTTAATTTTCAATCCGTATTAGATCGTCTGCACATTGTGAGTGGCGCAGCCGTCTCTTTTGCTCGCGGTTTAAATGATACTCCTAAAATAGCTGGTTTATTGGTCGCAGCTAAATCCTTAAACATTAAATATGGAATGATTGCTATTGCCGTTGGTATGGCAATAGGAGGTTTACTGAATGCTCGTCGCGTAGCTGAAACCATGAGTTTGAAGATTACTGAAATTAATCATGGACAAGGCTTTTCGGCAAATTTAGTCACCAGTTTCTTGGTAATTGTTGCGAGTAAATTTGGTGTACCTGTTTCTACCACACATGTTTCAGTAGGTTCTATATTTGGTATTGGCATGGTCAGTAAAAAACGTGACCCAAAGGTTGTGATGAGCATTATACTTTCTTGGGTCATTACATTGCCGACAGCAATGCTTTTTAGTGCAGTGATATACTATTTATTGGCTTAATACTGAGCCTTTAATTTGATTTATTTAATCTTGAGTTATACTAAGCCTTAATTCAATCCAACCGAGACTTCATTATGCGTATTATAAAACTTGTAACGATTACCTTCCTGCTATCCTTTTTCTCTGCTTCTCAGTTAAATGCCCAAGAGACAGGTTTTGAAGCGAGTATCAAAGCGGCAATGCAATCTGAAGCTCGCACTGATGCTGAAAAAGAACGAGACCGCAATCGCAAGCCAGTGCAGACCTTAAAATTCTTTGGTATAGATTCTGATATGAAAGTGCTTGAGCTTATTCCTGGTGGTGGCTGGTATACCAAGCTACTTGTACCAGCTTTAAGTGAAAAGGGTGAATATTACGCTGCCATTGGTGGTGAAAGAATTAAAGAACGTTTAGCAGAGACCCCTGGATTTGAAAATATTAAGGCAATAGATCCAGATATTGAAATCAAAGATGGAGATAAACCACGCTTAAGAACGGTAAGTGCATTCTCGTTTTCTGAGAAAAACTTTGACGCGATTTTAACTTTCCGTAATGTTCATAATTTTGATGCTGCGGGTCGTAAAAGTGTTAATGATGCAGCTTTCGAAGCACTAAAGCCAGGCGGTATCTATGGTGTTGTTGATCATACACGTCGTCATATGGAGCCCTTTACCGCTGAAAATCGTAGAAGAGCCGATCCAGTACAAATCATTAAAGAAGCTTTAGATTCTGGGTTTGAATTTGTAGATTATTCAGATCTGCACTATAAATCGGATGATGAGCTACGTTTTGAGGTGGGTCGCAAAACTGTTACTGGTAATACAGATAGATTTACTTTTAAATTTCGCAAACCGAAATAAGTAAACTTATGACCGAATCAAAAACTGAGAAAGCTACTCTAGCCAATGGTTGCTTTTGGTGTACTGAAGCGGTATTCCAGCGATTAAACGGAGTTATTGAAGTACAGTCTGGTTATACCGGAGGGCATATTAAGCATCCGGCTTACAGAGAAGTTTGTGCTGGAGTGACGGGTCATGCCGAAGCTATTCAAATTATTTTTGACCCAGCTGTTATTTCATTTAGAGAGTTACTTGAAGTGTTTTTTGCCACTCATGATCCAACCACATTAAATCGCCAAGGTAATGATGTAGGTACACAGTACCGTTCTGGAATTTTTTATCATTCAGAAGAACAAAAGCAACAAGCTGAAGCTATTATCGACTATCTCGATACTGAAAAAGTGTTTGATTCATTTATTGTGACAGAAGTCACCAAGGCAGATGTTTTTTATCATGCAGAATCTGTACATGATAATTACTATAATCAAAATCCCAATCAGGGTTATTGTCAGATTATTATTAATCCAAAAATTGATAAACTTAAGCAGTATTTTAAAGAAAAATTAAAATAGTATAGTAAGTGTATAAAAGCCTATCAGTTTTAATTGATAGGCTTTTTTTATTTTGTCGCTTAATTCGAATCTGGGTTATTTACTTTAGGAATACCGGTGAACGGTTTAATTCCAAACTCTGGGTATACTTCAGAAGGGAAATAGAAATCACCTCCGCGAGAAACCAGTGAAATGGTTTTAATGGCTTTTAAGTCTTTTGTGGGATCGCCTGGTACTAAGAAAAAATCAGCAAGTTTTCCTGGCTCAATACTGCCTAAGTCTTTGCCGTACCCTAAATAATTTGCCATATCATAAGAACCCCTACGTAGTATTTCAGCTGGCGTCATGCCAAACTCTTGGAATAGCTCAAGTTCTCTGTGTAGTTCAAAAGCTCCACCTAGGTCGGTTCCAGGAACAATAAAAATTCCTCGATCATGCATAAGTTTTAAGGTTTCTAAGATTTTTGCATAAGCTTTACGGTAAGCAGCATCTTCTTTGGGATTAGAAACATTTAAGAGGGCAGATTTTGCAGAGCGTTGTACTCCAATTGGCATATTTGCAATATAATCTTGAACACCCGTGCGGGTTTCGCCATTACGCCCTGTCATGGCTAATTCGTGAATTACTGTTGTTGGATCAACTGCAATGTTATTTTCTACCATGGCATTTAAGGTTTTTTGTACTTTATCGCTACTAAGATCTAGATCAACAAATCGTTGCATTCCTGTGATTCGAAATAAAGTTCGAGTATCTTCTTCTCGATTAAGCACCCAACCAAGCATAACTTGATTGATGTGAGTTATCTCATCATAGCCTGCAGCAATCATTTCATCGGCCGTTGTAAATGCGGGTATATGTCCTGCAACACGCATACCTAATTGATGTGCTTCGGCTGCCATTGCTGGCACCCAGTCCGGATTAATTGAACTGTAAATTTTTATTTGATGATAACCATCACGTGCTGCATAGTCACGAACCAACTGTACAGCTTCTTCTTGCGTGGAAGCGAGTTCGCCTGTTGCTGAATTAAATTCACTTTTTCCTTCAATAAATCCACTTTTAGTAATTCGCGGGCCAATTAAGACATTGTTCTCAATATTTTCAATTAATAATTCAAGAACGTCGACTTCATTACCCATGTCTCGAACCGAAGTTACACCAGCTAAGACATTGAGTAGGGCATCATTGTCGCTCATATGACCATGCATTTCGTACAAACCAGGTACAAGTGTGCCTCCTGCACCATCAATGATTACTTCATTCCGGCCAGGTATCGTCTCATTTGACTCAATAGCACTGATTCGCTGATCAGTCACCACAACTGATTTTGCTGGGCTAAGACTTAGTGTGATTGGGTCAAAAATGCGAACGTTCTGTATACGTACTGGCTTATTATATTTATGTGTAACGCGTGCAGAAATATCTCTAAATCTTGAGGCATTCAGTTCAGCTGCTATTGTACGTAAACGCTCATCTTCATGTTCATATCCCTTGCGAATTAAAGCAAATCGAGACGAGACAAATGCCATGAGGTTTAAATTTTTATCCAGAGCTAGATAGTCAGGAGCTAAATCAATCCCAGAGAGAGAATAAATGTGTGCATCAATATCGCTACCATTTTCAGTTAATACCAGGTCTTTTACTTTGTTTATTTTTAAAATACCAGCCGGTAAAGCTGCAATACTTTGGTCATCGTCACTGAGTAAAGCTTTTGCATAAATATAGAGTGCGTATGGACTAGCGTTCTGAGCAATATAGATAGGTTTGCTAGAGAAATCAGCCTGTCCAGTTCCAGCAGCAGAACTCCAGTTAGCTATTCCATTCTTAACTGAAAAATTTTCCGAAACTTTATTTCCAAATGTGGTTGCACCATCAATCGTCCAATTGATTGGAATCCCACTATCACTAAGGGAGAGTGATTCTGTACTGTTTGGTCCTCGGCCATTGTTTTTGAAGCCGTACTCAATATCTAACTTATTGATATTACTTGATACCGACATCGAGCCAACTTTGGTTCCGCCAAGCAAAACAGTATAAGATTCCTTGAGAGTGCTTGTTGAGTTTGAGCTCATATTATTCTCGCTAGCGCATGAGAGAATAAGGCTAATGGCGGTAAAGGCAATGAAATATCTAATCACGTTTTGACTCCTTAATTATTTATCTACAGGATTACATAAAACCTACGATCTGTCATGCCAATTTAATGAAAAACGTATCTTATTTCGTGTCTTGTGAAAGGATTTATAAAGCAGTATTATGTGCATAATAAAATTTTAATAAATGGACTTTAAAGTTCACAAAAAGGAAAATCATGAAAATCAAGTCGTTCTTCTTGCTAGTAGTTGCTGGCCTTAGTTTTAATACAATCTCTGCTAATCTTATTAACGATATGCAAGGGTGCCAAGCACTTATACAACATATTGATAATATTTTAGATGCTGCTCCTGAGTCTTATCCTAATTCAGATGTGAAAATGATACGTAAAGGCTTACGGGGTTATGACAAGTACATCCAGGATGAAATCGTAACACCAGGTTTGCTAAAATTTAATGCTGGCGATAAAGACAAAGCCAAAGCAATGCAAGTTCAAGTGAATGCATATAAAGAATCAGTAACTAAAGCGTATGACAGCAAATTCAAAGGTAAATTATTTTCCGACCATGCAATATCTGTCAACGAATGCGCAAAAAAAGCCGTTCCTACAGGAGAGGACTTAGAATCACTGAAACTCGCATTAACAACTATTTTAAAATTGGCGCAGTTATAATCTTAAGATTAGTTTCTACAGGTAATTTATCTAAATACAAGCTGCTGAGGGCTCTTTATTGGTAACGTATGCTATTGATTGTATAAAAGACCTTACCATTGGGTAAGTCTAGGCTGATTTCATCATCCACTTGTTTGCCTAGTAAGGCCTTAGACATGGGTGAATCTAAGCTTATATAACTAAGGGCCGGATTAATTTCATCCGCCCCCACAATTCGATAAGTGACTGCGTTGCCATCGTCGTCTTCAAGTTCTACCCATGCTCCAAAATAAACTTTCTGATTATCTTCTCTGGGTTCTACTACAGTCAATGTAGGCAATCGTTTAGTAAGGTATCGGATACGATAATCAATGCCACCCAATTCTTTTTTGCGATAAATATATTCCGCATTTTCTGAGCGATCTCCTTCAGCAGCGGCAGCGGAAAGGGCTTTGACTACATCTCGTCTACGTAACCAAAGGTTTTTTACCTCATCTTGCATGGCTATATAGCCTTCAGGTGTAATGTAGGCTGAAGGCATTATTTGTGGTGGTCGATAACGGCCCATAATAAATTTTATTTTTTGAATAGTAGAGGAAAATACATAATAATAGATTCTTGTCTACTTTCCTTGCTTTTAAAAGGTAAAAATATGCTGTCTGGAATAATCCTATTAATCACTGCCATTGTTATCGTATGGCTTTGGTATCTTGAAAGCGGTGAACATAGACGCAAAAATAAAGAATTACAACGAATCACTCAGCGACTTGAAAAACAAAGATTGGATTCGATTAGGGAAGAAGTGGATTTTGACGTTACTATTTTGTGGGGAGATATTGTAGCTATTCTTGATTCATTACAAACGGCATCTAAACATCCTGAAGGCGTGCAGGGGATTAAAGATTTGGCCTTATTAATTGATAATAAAAATCTCATCATTAAAAGGCAAGGTAAATACATCAGAGTCAATAATATTCCTCATTTGCAGGAATTTATAGATACTTATGATTCTGAAATACAGTGTCTGGATTACCTCAATGATTATAATGTTGAAGGTAAAACGTCTGAGTTTGAACAGGAAGTCAGTGAGACACCGCTTAATTCAAAAAAAGGAGCGTATCTTGCACTTGCAAAAGTAGTTTCTAATAAAAATCCACAGGTTTATGATGAAATAAGTTTATATTTTGATAGACCCGAAAAGTATTTCGATAAGTTTTACTTTGATTTGACTCAGCGAGGCATAGATAAGCTTTCTAATTTGCCCGATGTAGTGGTCTTAATCGATGCTTTGACAAGACAGAAGAAGCTTGTCTATCAAGATGTTAATGCCGAGATGTATCATGCTCTTGAAGCACTGGATTTAATTGTTGATAAAAAACTGTTTGAAAACAGCCGTTATACAAACTTAGTAGAGCAAGCAAAAATATCTCTTATTGGTTTATCTGCACTAGATGATAATCAGGGGGAGGCGGTCTTTGAA
>CALHVH010000235.1 GCA_938039225.1 uncultured Gammaproteobacteria bacterium | reverse complement strand
CGAGGGTAGACAAGTTATAAGTCCTACTTTTGTGAACTTTGAGGGCGAGGATGAAGAGTCATTAAGCGTGCTTGTGGTGGGGGAGATGTTATCAAGGAATTTAAGTGATGAAACACAGTGGCTTAATCGAGTGAATGAAGCTATAAATTCTCCAAGCACTTTGGTACCTGGAGGTGCCACTGGTTTGGAATGCTCAGTACAACCAAGTTTAGGAGGTCAATGCTGGACTACCGAAGATGTTATTGATCAGCGTATTGAACCTAAAGCCCAAAGTGTACTTATGGGGATGTTGAATTCATCAGATAGTAATTCGAGTCATAGTGCATCTTCCATGCTTTGTGCGGTTAAAGAGGAAAAACTTGATGGTATTTATTTGCCTAGTAGACAGTTGCCAGCACAAAGGTCACGGGCTGCAGGTGGTAACTACTGGACAATGATTACGCCTGCTACAAAGAATGCGACTTGTTATAAACAGCCTGAAGGAGAAAACCCATTAATGGTTTATCGCGAAAGAATACAAGATCAAGCAAGCGTTTTAAAAAGTGCATTACAAAGTTCATGGGCAGAATGTGAGATACCTGAAACAGTTACTCGTTGTTATAGGGAAACTATAGTACGACCAATATCAGCTGGAGTAGGTAACTTGATTGTTGAGGTAATAACTTCTGATGCAGGTACAGCAAACTTTGGAATTGTAGTTGTTGCAACTAAAGATGCAGGAACTACAAACTCTTCTGCAAGAACACAAAACGGTATTGCCACTTTAAGCACAATTGATAGTGGAACTTACACTATCTCTGTAGATGGATGTGAGCTTGGTTACGGAGTAGAGGTAGTTAATAATGTTGAAATCACGGGCGAGTCTAAAACTATTAGGGTAAATATAAGTAAAAGTCCAGAGTGTAGTTCAAGGCCTGATCCAGTGCTTCCGGGCATTGTTGAAGAATGTGAAAGCAGGGGTATGTGCAATCCTAATTTAGTAAATTCTTGTGCTACTTCTAGTAATCCGCTAGGTATGTGTATTCCTAATTCTGTAATTACACCATCGGGTAGACAATGTGGCCAATGTACAGATTCGACATATAATTTATGTGTAAGTCAAGCAACTGATATCTATAAAAGAAAAACTCAACAATGCGATGAAAATGAAAAAACGGAATTTGTATCGTGTATTCCTGACATGCTCAAGTGTGCTAGCTCGCCTGGTTTGGATTGCTTAAATAAATGCATGATTGGTGGACCAAGCCTGAATAAAAATTCATGCGGTGGTAGAGCAATGGGTGATTATCAATTGGCATTACGACATTGCAAGCAACGCGCTGCTTTAGGTAACTAGAGAATTAGATTGTATCCATGAACAGTTTAACCAACCAACTAGTTGATAAGTACTATTTATGATTTGAAAAATCAAATCAACAATGAGGGATATATTATGAATAATTTAAAAACAATTGTGCTGATTTTGCTGGTTAGTATTTTTAGTTGTACTACATCAGTGCTAGCTACAAGCGCTTATTTTCTTCCAGCTAATTATGATGGTAGCAGTGCTGCAGCTGATGTCAGCAACATTACTGATTATCCACCAATATGTAATTCAAGTGATAATCTCGAAGGCTTAGATTTGGTCAGAGCCTTTACTGGGGCTAGTACTTGCCCTAGGCTGTCGGCAAGTCAGTCATTAGCTAGTAGTGTTGATGTCGTTTTATTAGTAGATGATACGCAACCAATTTCAAGTTACTTGGTATCTATGTTGCAAATACAAAACGCTTTAGATAGCGTGGGTAGCCGACAAATTGTTAAACCTACTCGCATTAATTTTCCGGTTGCAAGTAATACATTTTCAATACTGGTTGTCGGTGAGGAAGCTTACCGTACAGGGTTGAGTGCTGAAGGGTGGTTTTCAGTCATTGATGGTCTTAGTACTGCTCAATCGACATCAGCTAATACAGTGAAAAATCGAATTAATTGGACTACCTTTAAAACAACACCTCAATTTGCACAATACCAAAGTGCTGTACGGACAATGCGAGCTAATTCAGACGCTACAGATCCAAATAGTTGGTTATATTGGGCAAATATTCATGAAAGTTCATGTCCACATACAGCCTCATATTTTTTGGCATGGCATCGTGGTTATATATATCTTTTCGAGAAAAAAATTCAAGAGCTTAGTGGTAATGCAAATTTTAGATTACCTTATTGGGACTACTATTCAGATCCAAATATGCCAAGCGAGTTTACAGATAGTTCTTCATCTAATCCTTTTTATGTTGCAGGTCGAACTAATACCAACGTTCGCTCCGCTCTTTCATTAAGTCCGTTTTCTAATTCACTAGTCAATTTTCAACGTGGCGAAACCAATGCATTTGAGCCGCCAGTTGAGTCGCGACCTCACAATCCCGTTCATAATATTATAGGTGCACCATATATGTTGGGGCTACAGTCGCCTCAAGACCCAATTTTTTGGGTTCATCATGCCAATATTGATCGTTTATGGTCAGCTTGGTTGGCAGCAGGCAATGGAAGAAGTATGCCGCCTGTTACTAGTGCTTACTGGGCTTCATCGTTGCCAAATAGGCGTACATATAGTGGTACAAATTTTAAATATGGTTCCAGTCTTACATTAGCAAGAAACATGACTTTCGATACTAGACAATCTTTAAAATATGATTATGACGATAAAACTATGCCTACATCTATACCGTCAGCAGCCCCAGTAAGACCTAGTGGTGGTAGCTCTGGTGCTTCAAGTGGTTCATCATCAGGTAGTGCTAACGGTAGTACAGCTATGATATTAAATGAAGAGTCGGTCACACTTCCTTTGCCAGTTTCTGAGCTGTTGGCTTCGAATATCACTACTGCTAAACAAAGTGGGACAACTTCAAATGATCTTGGGCTTGCTTTAGCTATTAAAGGAGTTGAATTAACTGCAAATGGACGTGAAGCAGGATTTGATTATTTTGTTTATTTAAACCTTCCAACTACATCATCGTCAAGTATCCCAGAAGAGAATCATTTTATTGGAACCATTGGACCTTTTGAAATAGCTGGTCTTGACCATGAGCATCATTCTTCAGAGCACTCTGAGCATGGTACTTTGAAACTTCCAATACCTAATCAAGTGCTAGAGTTTGCGATTGACGATGCACGAGAAATAGAAATCTCTTTTATAAGAGTTAATGGTGATAATAGTCCGAGTGGTGAAGTAATTACCATAAGAGAAATGGAGTTAGTGTCAGAACCTAATTCTGAACCGCTCAATATTAGTTAAAGAAATTAATTTAGGGTTTACAACATTTAGTATAGTTGAGAGTTTATTTGGAGAAATGTATCGCACAACTATGCAGGGTAGTGATTTTTTAAAGCTCAATTTAATGAATTAAAACAATAATTTATAAAAAGAGAAAAAGGAGTAAATTGTGAATATTATTATACGCTTAGCTTTATTTTTGGCTGTGGTTTTATGTGCGTTTCAAATACAGGCAAGTTTCATTAAAACGATTCAAAAATTTTTAATACTCAGGTTAGTAGAGCACCGAAATTAAGCCGCCATCACTAGTAAATATAAAGAAAAAGTGACACATCTCAGAAATTATCAAGTCGAGAACGAGGGATTAATTATGATTAACTTAAAAAAAATTGGACTACTTCTTTTGCTAAGCGTTTTGTCTAGTAGTGTTTCTGTATGGGCAACGGATGTTTATTATATTCCTGCAAACTATGACGGTTCAGCTGGAGAGCTGGGCAGAAACATTACTGATAATGCAAATTATGAACCAATCTGTAATGGTAGAAATAATAGCCCTCGATTGCCTGGACTTGATCTTGTAAGGCGTTTTGCTGGAGTACCAGACTGTACAGGTCGCACTTATACGACTGACCAATTTGAACAACCAGTTGATGCTGTGTTATTGATTGATGATACTTCTAGATTGTCGGCCTATTTACGAGAACAACTCAGTGAAAAAAATTTATTACAAATGCATAATGGTCGTCAAGTAGTTGCTAATGACGTTGTTGACTTTACCAACGATGGTGAAGATACCGGAATGAATATATTGATTGTAGGTGAAATCGATTTTAGAATTGCTGGTTCAAATCAATCCGTGTGGTGGCAAGAGTTGTCTAATCAAACTGGGAACTCATTTTGTGAACTGCCGGAAAATAATCAGCGTTTAATTAATGATTTTTCTCGTCAAATAGTTGCCATGAACACTGCAACTTCTACAGCCATGCAGAATGCATTAAATAGTTTTGAAACAAAAATAGATTTTGACTCTGAAGATGATGCACAGGCGCGTGTTGGAGTAGCTGTATTAAAGGCGGCTGCCAATCAAGCATTAGGCTTTTCAATTAGTCGGTTAGGTTCTATTGGTACAACTGATAGCGACGCATTAGAGGCTGGTGCAACGCCAAGAATTCCTGGAGTAACTTATGTAATTGCACTTGCAAAAGCAGGAGTTGCGGTGGCGAATGCCGCTAGTGCAGAAAGAGAAAGAGCGGCAGCATCGGCTAGATCACGGAATATGGGAGTTTGGATTAATGATACTCGGTCATTTATTTCTAATTGTATGGGTAATAGTCGTTGCAGTGAAAATTTGGATACAATAGGTTTAGTAACAGATGACATGTTAATCGAAGAAACACAATCAGAAATCTGTAGTTTAACTGCAAATCGTCGTCAAGAAGCGCTACAAAATATTTCAACAGCTTTGACTCAATCTCGCGAGAATGGGCGTCCACGATTAGAGGTATTTGCAAAAGGTTTTTATGAGGCATGGATTAATAGCCACCTTCCAGAGAACGATCGTTATGACTTACGTACACCCGTTGGAACTATCGAAGTCATTTGGGAGGTCGAAGAAAGAGATGGAGATTTATTTTTTGATGGTGATTCGTATATAGCAAGAGTCAGTGTGCCTCAGTATGGGGTTAATGCTGACGATGGAATGAATACGATTATGAGTGAGCTATCCGGTGTAAATCAACCATGGGATTTCAAGGTTAAAAAGGCAGTTTGTTTCATGGTTGGTGGCGTTAATCCAGGAGGCCGAACACGTGTATGTGGGTTACTGGATAAAGATAATAGCGTGATACATCAACCTGAGGATTTAACAGGTATGGGACGTCGCGCATTTAATAGTGATGTTTGGCGAAACAGAACAACACGTTTCAGAAGATAAAAAGGAGATATTTATGAATAATTTAAGGGAAATAGGAGTAAGTTTGATTTTTGTCTTATGCATTGGACAGGCGCAAGCAAGTGTTATATCAAACAATACCTCATACAATAAAGTGATAAAGACGCAAACGGCTCTCCCAAGAGAAACCAGTATGCCAAAATACCTAGAGAGTATTAATCAACAATGTATGGACTATATACAAGGAAATATTTCATGGCTAGCAGCACCAGCAAGTAATAAAACTTGGGCAACTGTAAATTTAAGGAAGCTTTGTGCGGGTGCAACAGATTCTTATGTACCCGGTAAGTGTTTTAAATATGTCTTGCATGGACAAAAAAAATGGGACAAGCAAAAAAAACATAAACTAGATTGGCGGGATGGGCTTGCATTATGTGCCGGAGCTAGACAGTTCAGTCGAATTGAAAAATGTTTTAAAACGAAAATTTCTATTGGTAAATCAGTAAGAGAATCGGCATTAGGATGTAATCAAAAATACTTTGATAAAAAAGATGCTATCGTGAGAGCTAATACGGGGTCTGTGTCACAAAATTTCTGTTCTTATCCTTCAGCACAAGCATTGATGCGTTCATGTCCTTCTCAAGCTCAAATACAAAAAATTAGATCAGACTTTAATATATCTTTCGATAATGACTTGGTCAATAATAATGTACTTACATCATGGAATTGTACTGAGGGTGGGGACGAGTCTTCTATCATGTTGACAATGTACAATACTTACCGACTTGCACAGTGTATACCTTTTGATAGAGACTTTAGATGGGCTTCTGGACATGATAATCTCTATGATTGGTTAAAGTCGGTTAATATTAGAAATGTGAATTATTTTTGGGCTGATAGTGATACAGATTATAGTCATGCAAATGGAACAAGACGGGTTATAGCATTAAGAGGGAATAATCTTGGAAGTGAAATTTATCGTTCCGTGATAAACCCAAGATCAGGTGTCGGAGCAATTCACGCATTGATACTATTAGTTCATGAGGCTGCACACATTTCGCAGAACAAGAGCCATAATTGTGATTCAACAAAAGATTCTAGTTTGTTTTATATGGGTGCATGGGGCGTGCAATACTATTTAAATAAAATGTTAGCTTATTCAACAGGTGATTATTTTTCAGAATATGAAAAACGAAATTTCGCTTCGGAAGCTCAACGTGTACGCGATATCCGAATTTGTGATACAAATAATAATTAAATGTTACTTGAAAGAAAAAAATACCTGCAAGAATTAAGAGGCCAAGTTGAAAATATTCAAAATGGTAATGGCGGTATTGTTTTAATTACAGGTGAAGCAGGGATAGGCAAAACATCTTTACTCGAAGCATTTCAGGATGAGATACGTACTGAACTCGGCTCTGAAACTGTTGTGGCTCACGGTGGCTCTGATCCATTATTCACACCAAGGGCATTAGGTCCCTTGCATGATATGGCAAGTAGTTTTAACCCTGAAATAAAGGAGTTGATAAAAAATAATAAAGACTCAAATAAACTGTTTGATACTTTGCTTGATTTTTTAAAAGAAACTAAAAAAAAATATATCTTAGTATTTGAGGATATTCACTGGGCCGACCACGCAACTCTAGATTTATTGAAATTTATTGGTAGACGAATTTCGTTTTTAAATTGTTTGCTTATTCTAAGCTTTCGTTCAGATGAAGTCGTAGACAATCCGGCTTTGAGTCAGTTGTTAGTAGCACTTCCAGCTCATAAATTATTGAGACTTGAATTGCCTCCTCTATCAGAAGAGGGAGTAAATAAGTTAGCAAAAGAAAAAGGCGTTCAAGAGAAAACCGAAAATTTGTTTCAAATAACTGGAGGCAATCCTTTTTTTGTAACAGAATTACTTGCAACACAGAAGAACTCTACAGAATTAGTAACTGCCTCAATTCGTGAGGCTATTTCTGCACGTTTGAATTCATTGGGTGAGAATGAACAAAAGCTTTTAGAAGCTATTAGTTTAATTCCTCAGGCTGTTCCAATTAAATTACTTAAAGAGTTATTCTCAGAAACGGCTGAAACCTATGCTATGGCTTGTGTAGGACGTGGGTTATTAGTATTAATTGATAATAACTCATTTAAGTTTAGAAATGAGTTGTCTCGATTAGGCACTTTAGAAAGAGTATCAAGCTTTGAACAAAAGCGTCTGCATACTAAAATTTTAAATGCATTGTTGAAACTTGATTTAAATACGGAATTAGACCTACTGGTTCATCACGCCAGCGGAGCATTAGATGCTGTAAAAGTTTTGCAGTTTGCTCCAATGGCTGCAAAAGAAGCTAGTGTTAGCGGTTCACATCGCGAAGCAGCATCGCATTTAGCTACTGCTTTACGTTTTATAGATTCTGCATCATCTGAACAAGCAGCGATTTTATATGAAGATTGGGCTTATGAAAGTGGACTTGCCATAGGTATTGACGATGATGTCATTGAGGCGCGTCGACATGCTATTTCTCTTTGGAGAGCTTTAGACAATAAAGTCAAAGTAGGTGAAAACTTACGTTGGCTTTCACATTTATTTCGTCATAATGGGCAAGCTAATGAAGCTGAGCATTATGCTGATGAGGCAATTAATATTTTAGAGCAGACTCAGCCTTCGTCTGAAAAAGCGATGGCCTATAGTTTACGTTCGCAGTATTTAATGCTTAATGATTGTATGGATGATGCTGTGCTTTGGGGTGAAAAAGCACTTGATTTAGAGCGTGATTTTACAGATATAAGAGTTCGTGTGCATGCGTTAAATAATATTGGAACGGCCAAAGCCTTTAGAGGATGTAAAGACGGAATTGAGAAACTTTCAGAGAGCTTGTCTTTATCAATAGATAATAACTTACATGTTGACGCCGTTCGAGCTTATGCAAATCTTGCTGAGTCGGCACTAAAATACAAAAATTTTGAATTAACCGAAGAATTAATCACCAAAGGTATTGCTTATTGCACTAAACATGATTTGAACTCTTGGATTTATTATTTAGTTGCTTTTCAATCGGCTTCTAAAGCATTGCAAGGCAAAATGTACGAAGCAAAAACGATTTCAAAAGGCGTTATTAATTTAGAACACCTTACTCTACTAATGAAGTTGCCTTCATTATTAATTTTATCTAGATTGTATTCTCTGCTCAATGAAAAAACAGCTTATGATTATTTAGAGAAAGCTTTAAAGAATGCTCGTTTAAATAATGAATTGCAACATATCATTCCTGCACGTTTGGCGATTGTTGAGTATGCATGGTTGAATAATAATTCGGATCTAGCTATTCAACATTTAGAAGAACTGTATAAGGTTGATGAAAAATATACTGACTCTTGGACGATTGGAGAGTTTGTAATTTGGGGTAAGAGACACTCGTTTACACAGGAATATCATTACACTATTGAATTACCTGAACCTTACCAATTAGAATTAGATGGGCATATATCTAAATCTGCTGATTATTGGGAAAGACTAGGTATGCCGTACAATGCAGCTGCCGTTTTAGCTACTACAAATAATTCTGAACATGTGGATAGATTTAATAGAGCCTTAAATTTGTTAGAATCGACTGGTGCAATCGCCTTAATTGATAAAATTAAGCAGAAAGCCAGTAAATTAAAGATTGCGAACAAGCTAAATAAGGTTAAGCGTGGTCCTTATCGCTCTGCTCAGGTTCACCCACTTGGATTAACAAAAAAAGAGCAAGTCGTATTGAGGTATGTACTCAAGGGCGAATCGAATCGAGTCATTTCGGAGCAGCTTGCACGTTCACAAAGAACTATTGAGCATCATGTGTCCTCAATACTTAAGAAAATGAATGTAACGAGTAGAATGGATGCAATGTTAAGAGTACAAAATGAACCGTGGTTGGTACCAAAGTAAGCTAAACAATTGTTCGTAAATCCTCTAATTAAAAAAGAAAAAAATCTAAAAATGCTACTTGAACGCAATCAACATCTACATAATTTAAAAACTCATGTTGAAAGTATTGACAATGGGAGTGGGAAAATTGTTTTAGTGACGGGCGAGGCTGGGATTGGTAAAACGACTTTACTTGAAAATTTTCACAAAGAAATAGTTAATCATTTAGGTTCCAATTACATTCTTGCTTGGGGAGGCTCAGATCCATTATTTACTCCAAGAGCTCTTGGTCCGTTACATGATATGGCTAGAAGCTTTAACCCTGAAATAGCCAAGTTAATTAAAGATAATAAAGATTCAGGAAAGTTGTTTGATAGTTTATTAGATTTCTTGAAAGACAATAATAAAAAATATATTCTAGTTTTTGAAGATGTGCATTGGGCTGATCATGCCACACTGGATTTGTTGAAGTTTCTTGGAAGAAGAATCTCATTTTTAAATTGTTTAATAATTATTAGTTTTCGGTCAGATGAGATTCTTAATAATCAGGCTTTGAAACAAGTATTAGCAGCATTGCCAGCGCAAAAGCTTGAGCGAATTGAATTACAGCCTCTTTCTCACGATAGTGTTACAAAGCTTGCACATGAGAAAGGTATAGATCAAAATTTAGATACCCTATATAGAACAACAGGTGGGAATCCTTTTTTTGTAACCGAGTTGTTGGCAACAAAAAAGATATCTCAACTTAATGTACCAGCCTCAGTCAGAGATGCAATTTCTGCACGCTTGAATTCATTGGATAAAAGTGAGCAAGAACTTTTAGAAACTATTAGTTTAATTCCTAAAACTGTACCTATTGTGTTACTCAAGGAATTGTTTCCAGAAAATGCTGAAACTTATGTGATGTCATGTGTAGGTAGAGGGCTTTTAACTGTTGTTGATAATGACTCGTTTAGGTTTAGACATGAGTT
This sequence comes from uncultured Gammaproteobacteria bacterium, assembly GCA_938039225.1. Lineage (GTDB taxonomy): Bacteria > Pseudomonadota > Gammaproteobacteria > Steroidobacterales > JABDMI01 > JABDMI01. The sequence continues at coordinate 9,592 of CALHVH010000235.1, read as the reverse complement.
GTCACGTTTGGGGACTTTAGAGCGTTTGTCTGCTTTTGAAAAAAAACGAATTCATGAAAAAATATTAAAGTCTTTATTAAAGCTTGAAATGAACCAAGAGATTGATCTCTTGGTTCATCATGCAAGTGGCGCATTAGATGCTGAAAAAGTACTTCAATTTGCACCAGTAGCAGCCAAAGCGGCAAGTGAATCTGGTTCGCATCGTGAGGCCGCTTCGCATTTGGCTACAGCCTTACGTTTTATTGATAAAGCATCTGCAGAGCAAGCTGCCTTATTGTATGAGACTTGGGCTTTCGAATCTGGTCTTGCGATTGGTATCGATGATGATGTTATTGAAGCGAGAAGGCAAGCTGTTTTAATGTGGAGGGCCTTAGGAAATAAGGTAAAGGTTGGAGAAAATTTACGTTGGCTTTCGAGAATGTTGTGGTATCACGGGAGAGCTGCAGAAGCATGGCGGTATGCCGATGAAGCGGTTAGCGTTTTAGAAGACTCACCACCATCATCTGAAAGAGCTATGGCTTATAGCCTGCGTTCACAGTTCCATATGTTGAATGATCGCATGGACGAGTCAGTACTTTGGGGGGAGAAAGCTTTAGAATTAGAAAAGAAATTTCCTGATGTAAAGGTTCGAGTACATGCTTTGAATAATATTGGTACAGCAAGGGCTTTTAGAGGTGATGAAACCGGTGTTAAAAACCTATTCGAAAGTTTAGAACTATCAATTGAAAATTCACTGCATGTAGATGCGGCAAGGGTCTATACCAATCTATCTGAGTACGCTGTTAAATATAAGAATTTTGCTTTAGCCGAAGATACTATTGCTAACGGGATTGCTTTTGATACAAAACATGATTTGGATTCATGGACCTATTACTTAGTTGGTAGACTTGCCGAGTTACGTTTATTGCAAGGCAGACTTAGTGAAGCTAAAACCATAGGCGAGGGTGTTCTGGAGCTTAAACAGTTAACCTTATTAATGAAACTACCGGCTTTATTGGTAGTGTCTCGAGTATATGCTCAAACAAAAAATGAAAAAGCAAAGGATTTTCTTGACCAAGCATTAAGTAATGCTCGAGCTACTGATGAAGTTCAACACATCATTCCAGCTCGATTAGCCATGATTGAGTTTGCTTGGTTGCAGAATAATTTTGAATATGCGATAGAGCATTTAGAACAGCTATACAAAATTAGTGAAAACCAAGTTGATCCATGGGCAGTGGGTGAATTTGTAATATGGGGTAAACGTTTAGGTGTTAATTTGAATTACCCTTATTCGAGTGAGCTTCCAATTCCATATCAATTAGAGTTACATGGCGATATTACTAAAGCGGCATCTGCATGGGAGGAAATAGGAATGCCATATAATGCGGCAACCGTTTTATCAACTGCACATGAGGCGAAGGACTATGAGCTACTGAATAAAGCCTTAAAACTATTAGAGCCAATTGGAGCCACAGCATTGATTGCAAAAATCAAACAACAGGCTAAGTCTTTAGGAATAGAAAATAAGATTGAAAAAGTAAAACGTGGTCCATATGCCTCAGCACAGCAACATCCACTTGGTTTGACTAAAAAAGAACAACAAGTATTTAAGTTAATGCTAAATGGAGAGTCCAATTCAACAATTGCAGAATTACTTAGTCGTTCTCAAAGAACTGTTGAGCACCATGTCTCATCAATTCTTAAAAAAATGAACGTGGCTAGTCGCATGGACGCTATGTTAAGAGTTCAAAATGAACCATGGTTAATGCCGCAGTAGGTAAGCATAAAAAAATTAATACCTCCTACTGCAGATATTGTTACTAATTAATTTTCTTCTGCATCCAGATAACGTTCAGCATCCAAAGCCGCCATACAACCTGTTCCAGCCGATGTAACGGCTTGTCGATAAATGTGGTCAGCTACATCACCCGCTGCGTAAACTCCAGGTACACTGGTTCCAGTCGCATTACCTTTAAGACCTGATTGCACTTGAATATAACCATTATGCATTTCTAATTGACCTTCAAAAATTCCTGTATTGGGTTTGTGGCCAATTGCAATAAATACTCCATGAACATCTAATTTAGGTCGTGATGTTGGATCTTTTTTACCTTTGAGTTGAACGCCAGTTACTCCACTTTGATCGCCCAGTACTTCTTCTAGTTCATGGTCCCAAAGAATGTCTACATTTCCATTTTTCTCTTTTTCAAATAAGCGGTCTTGTAATATTTTCTCGGAGCGAAGTTTGTCACGTCTATGCACTAAAGTAACTTTGCGGCAGATATTAGAAAGGTACAAAGCTTCTTCTACAGCAGTATTACCACCACCAACCACAACCACGTCTTGATCTCGATAAAAGAAACCATCGCAAGTAGCACAAGCTGATACGCCTTTGCCTTTAAATTTTTCTTCAGACTCAAGCCCTAGATACATGGCACTAGCACCAGTAGCAATAATCACAGCATCAGCCGTGTATTGTTTGGTATCACCCCATAATGTGTAGGGCTTTTTAGAAAAGTCGACCTTATTGATGTAATCAAAAATCATCTCAGTATCAAATTTTTCAGCATGCACTTTCATGCGTTCCATCAACTCAGGACCTTGTAGGTCATGCGGATCACCTGGCCAGTTTTCCACTTCAGTTGTGGTCATTAATTGGCCGCCTTGTTCAACGCCAGTAATTAATACAGGGTTTAAGTTGGCACGGGCTGCATACACAGCTGCCGAATAGCCTGCTGGACCTGAACCAATGATGATTAATTTGTGATGATTTTCTGTGCTCATAATATGTCTTACTTTATATAAAATTAAGGTCTAAATTTGTGGCAGTAGTTTACGGCGAAATCAAAGTTTTCGCAGACTTAGATTTAAACAATCGTTTAGTCAGATTCTCAAGTCCTTGACATACGCTCTTTCATAAAATAAAAAAAATAGTCATGTTTAAAACTCAGCATAAATACGAAACAAAATGCGTAAAGACTTGGTCGAATTAACAATCATTAACAGCAATATAACTTGAAAACATGCAATTCCACTGTGCTGCTGTATAATCAATATATTGTGGCAAATATTATGTTTTTCAATCAATTAGCATACATTTGTGGCACTTTTTTTGATTAATAACCGAGCTAAGTACTTTGAGTGAATTACCCAGTCCAAAATTAACGGCTAATCAACGCCAGGCCAAAAGTATTTCTCGTTCTATGCGAGAGGGTGCTTTGTGGGTTTTGGGTGCAGTTGCAATCCTCTTATTTGGGGCATTGTGGTCATATGACTCCTCGGACAGAGGTTTTACCAGTACCGGTGAAGCTGGACAAATCAATAACGCATTTGGACCTGTGGGGGCCTGGACCGCTGATTTATTTTATTTTTTAGTGGGACGTTCAGCGTTTATCCTGCCATTTCTCATATTTCTAAGCGCAATTATTCTGTATAAACGACGTAAGTCTTTAGAGTCTTGGACACGTAATATTTGGATAGCAAGAGGTATTGGTTTATTGCTCACGGTGATTACAAGCTCAGGCTTAGCTAGTCTGCATTTTGCTAACAAGGGCTTACCTTCTGGTGCTGGCGGAGTTCTAGGTGAAACCTTTGGTATAGGTATGGCCAATAGCTTCAGCTTTAATGGTGCCACACTTCTTTTGCTTGCTTTTTGGTTAACCGGAGTATCTTTGTTTACCGGAATTTCTTGGATGAAGTTTTCTGAAACGGTAGGGCGTTGGACTTTAGGCCGAATTGATGCATTTAAACAATGGCGCGTAGATAAAGAGCAAAAAGAAGAATTTGAGGAAGCTAAAAAAATTCGCATTGTTGAACATGAAATTCGTCAAAAGGAAGTTGAGAAAAAAGCTGAAGTTCGGATCGCTCCAAAGATTGAAGCCAAAGCCGCTCCGATTGAGAAGAGTGTTCGAGTAGAAAAAGAACGTCAAGTGACTTTATTTGAAACGGCAAGCACTGGTGATTTACCAGAGCTGGCCTTACTGGATGACCCAGAAGTTAAAACCCAACAATATTCACGTGAGTCGCTAGAAGCTATGTCGCGTCTAGTAGAAATTAAACTTAAAGAATTTAATGTTGATGTTGAAGTGGTTTCAGTTTTGCCTGGTCCAGTGGTAACGCGTTTTGAGTTGATGCCTTCACCAGGAACCAAAGTTAGCAAAATTGTTAATTTATCAAAAGACATTGCACGATCCCTTTCAGCCATTTCCGTGCGAGTTGTAGACGTAATCCCTGGAAAGTCTGTGATAGGTCTTGAACTTCCAAATGAAAATCGCGAAATTGTTATGCTCAGCGAGATTATCAAATCCAATGTTTATGATGAGTCAAAATCGCCATTGACTATTGCCTTGGGTAAAGACATCAGTGGTAAAGCGGTTGTTGCTGATGTGGCTAAAATGCCGCATTTATTGGTTGCGGGTACTACAGGCTCGGGTAAGTCCGTTGCAATTAACTCTATGATATTAAGTTTGCTATTTAAGGCAACGGCCGAAGAAGTACGCTTAATAATGATTGATCCAAAGATGTTGGAACTGTCTGTTTACGAAGGCATTCCTCATTTGCTTTGTCCAGTTGTGACCGATATGAAAGAAGCAGCTAATGCCTTACGCTGGGCTGTAGCTGAAATGGATAGACGTTACATGCTGATGTCTAAACTTGGTGTGCGTAACTTAAAAGGCTTTAATAAAAAAGTTAAAGATGCAATTGATGCAGGAGAGCCTATTAAGGATCCTTTGGCTAAACCTCCGCCTCCTGAAATGTATGATGAAGAAAAACCATTTGTACATCCAGATTTAAGCACTTTGCCAATGATTGTGATACTGATTGATGAGCTAGCCGACATGATGATGTTGGTGGGTAAGAAAGTTGAGGAATTGATTGGGCGTTTGGCACAAAAGGCACGTGCATCGGGTATCCATTTAATTCTTGCTACGCAACGTCCATCTGTAGATGTAATTACGGGTTTAATTAAAGCCAATATTCCAACACGTATTGCTTTCCAAGTTTCATCTAGAATTGATTCTCGCACTATCTTGGATCAAATAGGAGCTGAGAACCTATTAGGTCATGGTGATATGTTGTACCTACCTCCTGGTACCTCAGTATCACAACGTGTACACGGCGCCTTTGTAGATGATCATGAGGTTCATAGAGTAGTCGCGCAGCTCAAGAAAGCCGGTAAACCAAATTATATTGAAGAGGTACTTACCGGTCCTGCTAATTCTGGAGCGGATGGAATGCCAGGTGCAGATGCCGATGCTGAAGCGGATCCTTTATATGATCAGGCTGTGCAAATTGTTTTAACTACCCGCAAAGCCTCAATTTCTGGGGTACAGCGGCGTTTAAAAATAGGTTATAACCGAGCGGCACGTTTGGTAGAACAAATGGAAGCGGCAGGTTTAGTGGGCCCACTTGAATCTAACGGACGACGTGAGATTTTAGTGCCTGAGTCTCAAGAATAGATGGGTATTTGTCCAATTTACTAATTTTTACCAGTATTAGCGACTCATTCAGCTAGCATTAATGAACTAATTGCATACTGATAGTCACACAGTAAAGCGAATTTACGGAGAGAGATTTTGACACCAACAATTTCAAAAAAACTATTTAATAAAAGTCTATTATTTTTTATGCTTTTTTCTATGGCTTTTGTTAGCTTAATAGCTGAAGAATCTGCAGTTGAAAACCCCGAGCCAGGTTTAACTGCTGAAGAGCTATTGCAAGATTTTATGTCGGAAGCTAAAACTTTAACTGCAAATTTTTCGCAAGTAGTTATTGATGAGGAAGGTAATCTTGATGACGCCGCCAGCTCAGCGGGTATTTTTTTATTAGAGCGTCCAGGTAAATTTCGCTGGCAAGTTGCAACACCAAATGAGTTATTGATTTTAGCCGATGGTAAAAATCTTTGGAACTATGATATTGAACTAGAGCAAGCAACGGTTAAAGCCATTGATGAAACGCTGACCAATACACCGGCTATGTTGTTAAGTGGTGAATCAGATGTATTAAAAGCTTTTGCAATCAAAAATAGTTTTGTAACCGTGTATGGCCAAGATACTATTAAATGGTTAGAGCTTGTGCCTAACGATAGTCATGATGATTTTTCAAAACTGAATATAGGCTTCAGTAATGACGAAATTCGATTAATGGAATTAGCGACCAATATTGGACAAGTTATTCGTATCGAGTTTGATTCTGTTAGACGTAATGAAGAGCTAAACAAAGAGTTATTTAAGTTTTCGGCTCCAGATTTTGTAGATATTATTGGAGATGCAAAATAAATTTTGCAACTTCTTATTTCATTCACCTAAACAACATATAGCCAATTTAGACTTATGTAAATTAATGAATAGGTTGTGCTTGTGAAAGAATTAAAATATCAAAAATTATGGTTAGGTTTGGGGTTTTTAGCGATAGTGTTTTTAGCTATTCTTTGTCTTTTACCCAGTACTAATCTTCCAAAGGTTAGCGTCAATGATAAGCTAGTTCATTTTAGCGCTTATTTCATTTTAGCGGCCTGGTTTTCTGGAATTATTAAACGGAAAAACTATCTTCAATTAGGAGTGTGTCTTCTGGGCTTTAGTTATTTAATTGAAGTGTTGCAGGGGTTCTCCAAATACCGATCTTTCGAATGGCAAGACTTGTTAGCCAATGGTTTAGGTATAACAGCAGCATTAGTCTTAGGGGTTTGGTTTTTGCATCTGTGGTGCCAAAAATTTGAATCTAAGGTTTTGAAAGTATCTTAGTTTTAACTACCTTTCAAATAACTCACTATATTTCATTACCTTGCCCTATTTGACAGCGGTATCTCAAGTTGCTTTTTTCTTTATTATAAGAAGGGCCCGATACCAAGCAGTTGGGAAGCGGTAGTTTATTCAACTTATTGCAGTAACTTTTCCAATTTAATGATGACTCAGTATTAATGTAAAATTAAGACAAACGAATACCATTGTTTTAAACTAGTTGAATGTTCGATTTTGAACCTCAAGATAAACCTCCTCAAGTTGCCGAAACAGACGATTATCGTCCTTTGGCTGATCGTGTGCGTCCACAAAGCCTTCCTGATGTCTTTGGACAAGAACATTTACTGGCAAAAGGCAAACCACTAGAACAGCTTTTAAGTGGTGGTAAATTACACTCTTTAATTTTCTGGGGGCCTCCCGGAACCGGAAAAACTACCTTGTCGCGTTTGCTTGCCCATCGAAGTGGGGCTAGGTTTGTGGCTTTATCAGCGGTTACCTCAGGTGTAAAAGAAGTACGTGCAGCAGTTGAGCAAGCTAAAGCTTTACGTGAAACTAAGAAAACCCAGACTGTACTTTTCCTAGATGAGGTACATCGCTTTAATAAGTCACAACAAGATGCTTTTTTGCCCTTTGTAGAAGACGGAACGATTGTCTTTATTGGTGCGACTACCGAGAACCCATCCTTTGCTTTGAATAATGCTTTGCTTTCTCGTGCTCGAGTGTATGTGCTTAAAGCTTTAACACCCGATGCGCTAATAGATGTATTAAGAAGAGCAATGAATAATCCTGAGCAGGGTTTAAGTCATTTGACTGCTAGTGATGCCGTATTAAGGCTAATTGCTGTTACCGCTGATGGTGATGCGCGCCGTTCTTTAAATTTTCTAGAACAAGCAGCGGATTTAGCACTAGATAATGTGTTAACTGAGGATGTTGTTAAGTCTATTCTGGTTGATTCAACTTTAAGACGTTTTGATCAAAAAGGAGACGCCTTTTACGACCAAATTTCTGCTTTGCATAAGTCTGTACGAGGTAGCGACCCCGATGCATCCTTGTACTGGCTGTGCCGCATGTTAGATGGAGGTTGTGATCCTTTATATATCGCCAGACGAGTAATCCGCATGGCCTCTGAGGATATTGGTAATGCGGACCCTAGGGCCTTGAGTATTTGTTTAGATGCCTGGCAAACCTTCGAACGCTTGGGTAGTCCAGAAGGGGAATTAGCCATCGCGCAAGCAGTAGTGTATTTAGCCTCAGCGGCTAAAAGTAATGCCGTTTATACCGCCTATAAAATGGCGAGACGGGATGCTGCACAATCTGGCAGTTTGGATGTGCCACTGCATTTGCGTAATGCCCCTACCAGCTTAATGAAAGATTTAGATTTCGGAAAAGACTATCGTTATGCGCATGATGAGGACGGAGCTTTTGCAGCAGGAGAAAACTATTTCCCTGATGGTTTTGAGAAAAAAACCTATTATGAACCTGTAAAACGAGGTTTAGAAATTAAGATTAAAGAAAAACTGGATTATCTACGTGAACAAAATCGTAAGTCAAAGAACTCCTAGCAAGCATCACGTATAATTCAACTTTAAAGAAACATTATTCTTAATATATAGATATGAATCATTGGTTAGCTATAGCAAGTGGTGGGGCGCTAGGTGCGGTATTACGTTATGCCGTGTCTAAAGCCGAATGGGTGCAAAGCTTAGGTTCTTCCCATTTTCCTACTGGAACTTTAGTGGTGAATGTTGTGGGTAGTTTTTTATTAGGTTTACTGATAATTCTACTTGTACAAAAGTACACAACCGTTGAATGGTTAAGATTATTTTTATTCGTGGGTGTATTAGGGGCTTTCACTACCTTTTCGACATTTTCTGTTGAAAGTGTAAATTTATTTGTCGATGGTAAGCAAGCAACTGCGATGTGGAATATGTTTTTAAATTTATTTGCTAGTGTTGCTGCTGCTGCACTTGGTTTGTATTTAGGAAAAGCTTTAGTTTAGAATCTCTGTCATTGCGAGCCGTAGGCGCAGCAATCTCCATAATTTTGAGGTTACTTCGACGTTACTCTCCTCGCAATGACGTTAATGAAAATATACTGGAATAAAAAATGTTAGACCCAAAATTATTACGTAATGAACTTGACTATGTTGCTCAACAGTTAGCACGTTTAAACTTTCCGTTTGATAAAGAACATTATTTAAAGCTTGAAACTGAAAGAAAGTCTTTGCAAGTTCAAGTAGAAGACTTGCGTAGTGCCAGAAATGAACGTTCTAAAAATATAGGCAAAGCGAAAGCTGCCGGCGAGGACATTACACCATTATTAGCTGAAGTGGATAATTTAGGTTCAAGTTTAAAAACGGCCGAAGCCGCTTTAGATAAAAATCAACTAAACATGCACATTATGCTTGAAGGGATTCCTAATTTACCGCATGAAAGTGTTCCTGATGGAAAAGACGAAGATGAAAATAGAGTTGAATTAGAATGGGGAGATATTCCTAGTTTTGATTTTGAGATTAAAGATCATGTTGACTTAGGTGCTGATCTAAAACAAATGGACTTTGATACGGCAGCAAAAATTGCAGGCTCACGCTTTGTTGTGCTTTCAGGACCTTTGGCGCGTATGCAAAGAGCACTGGCTCAGTTCATGCTTGATACTCACGTCAATGAACATGGTTATACAGAAACCTATGTGCCATTTATTGTAAACAGTGACAGTTTGCGTGGTACCGGTCAATTACCAAAATTTGGCGAAGACCTATTTAAGTTAGAGGGTGAGCATGGTTATCATTTAATTCCTACCGCCGAAGTTCCAGTGACCAATATTGTGCGTAATGAAATTGTGGATGATGCCTATATGCCACGTAAGTGGAC
>CALHVH010000234.1 GCA_938039225.1 uncultured Gammaproteobacteria bacterium | reverse complement strand
TAAATCAAATCTCTCACACGATACGCGCCCGGATCTTTATCAAGTAAACGCTTGGCAAAAGTTATTGCACCCTGAGCCCACAAATCGCGGTTTTTAGCATGATGCTTAATTTCAACTCGCTCATTGGCTGATTCATAAATCACCGTGTGGTCTCCAAAGACCTCACCTTCACGGAATGATTCATACTCAATATCTATGGCGCCCATAGCATCACCAATCACATCACCAATACTAAGAGCCGTGCCCGAAGGTGCATCTTTTTTATGAACATGGTGAGTCTCTTCAATTTTGATTTTGAACTCTGGACCTAAACTCTTGGCCGCTTGAGCCGCGAGGGCAAAAACTGCATTCACTCCTAAGCTCATATTTGAAGCCAATAAAATAGGAATACTCTCTCCGGCCTTACGCACTAATGCTAATTGCTCATCATTTAGACCAGTGGTACCAATCACCATTGGAATCCCCGAAGAAATGCAAGCCTGAATACGTTGCTCAATATTATCAGCTAAGGCAAAATCAATAACCACGTCGGCAGACAAAACAGATTGTAAAGGATCAGCAAGAAATTTTACTTTTGTGTCGGTTCTATCCAACTCGGCAACCACTTCCGTTACAGACTTATTAATGAGCTCACTGTTTGCATGATCTAAGGCACCACTTAATTTGAGGCCTTCAGAATCATCAATTAAACGTATCAGGGTTTTACCCATTCGTCCTGCAGCGCCAAAAATTGTGATGTATGTATGCATAATCGTATTGTAGTGGTTTAGCTTAGGTTTACAAGCTATAAAAAACTAAGTCCCTGAGCATGTGTACAAGCATCAGGGACCTCTTAATATGTGTCTTATTCTCTTAACAAACTTTATGTAGAGCAAAGAGTTTGAAAATTATTTAGCTTCTTTTCTCAACCTTTCATCTTATCAATAAAGCTTTTCACCCCATCAAAAAATGAACTGCTCTTTGGACTATGACTCTTTTTACTTTTTGTTAGCGATTCTTCAAATTGAACCAACAAGTCTTTTTGTTCTTTATTCAACTTTACTGGAGTCTCTACAATAATTTGACAATATAAATCCCCGACGCCACTGGTACGCACGGTCCCTACCCCTTTGCCCTTAAGACGCATAACCTTGCCGGTTTGAGTTTCTGCTGGGATAGTTAAATTTACTTTACCCTTTAAGGTTGGCACTTCAATTTCACCACCTAGGGTAGCTGTGGCAAAGCTCACTGGAATTTCACAAGAGAGATCTCGCCCTTCACGCTCAAATAATTTATGCGGACGAATATTAATATCAACGTATAAATCACCTGCTGGTCCACCGTTTGCACCGGCTTCACCTTGACCACTCATGCGAATACGATCGCCGACTTCAACACCTTCAGGTATTTTCACACTCAAGGTACGGGACTCACGTACACGACCATCACCATTACAAGTTTTACATGGGTTTTTGATAATTTTGCCTTGCCCTTTACACTTAGGACAGGTTTGTTGCATTTGGAAAAAACCTTGGCTTACGCGAACTTGCCCTTGCCCTGCACAAGTGCCACAGGTATCAACATCGGATGTGTTTTCGGCGCCCTTACCGTCACAAGGCTTACAAGATGTATAGGTAGGTATAGTGAATTCAACATTATCACCAAATACCGCTTGTTCTAAATCAACTTTAAGTTCATAACGTAAATCCGAACCTCGTGTATTGCGTTGCCTAGCACCACCTCGTGACCTGCCACCAAAAATATCACCAAAGATGTCACCAAATACGTCCCCGAAATCGCCAGCACCAGCATGACCGCCGCCCATTGAAGGATCTACGCCGGCGTGACCAAACTGGTCATAACGAGCACGCTTATTATCATCGTTTAAAACTTCATAGGCTTCTTTAACTTCTTTAAATTTTTCTTCAGCCACTTTGTCATCTGGATTTCTATCGGGATGATATTTCATAGCCATACGTCGATAAGCTTTTTTTAAATCAGCTTTTTCGGCATTCTTTGCAACGCCCAGTGTGTCGTAATAGTCATTTTTGGCCATGTTTAAATCTTCTTTGAATCTTATATAAATTGTTTATTCTTAATACTAGATACGCAAACAGGGAACGATGCAATATCGCTCCCTGTAGGATTAAGCAATCAGCATGTTATGCTGCGTCGCTGTCTCCAGCGTTGGCGTCCGCTTCTTCGGTAACGTCAGTGAACTCAGCGTCAACCACATTATCGTCTGCTGGGCCCGCACCGTCTGGAGCACCTGCTTCAGCAGCTTGCTGCTCATACATGCGTTGCATGATAGGAGCAGACACTTCACTCATTGCTTTAAGTTTTTCATCAATCGCTTCTTTATCTTCGCCTTGAATTACTTCTTTTAGCTCAGAAATAGCGGCATCAACTGCTTCTTTTTCTTCGGCAGTGACTTTGTCACCCATATCAGCAATGGCCTTCTCAGTGGCGTGCACTAAGCCATCAGCTTGGTTTCTTGTATCAATAAGTTCTTTAAATTTCTTATCTTCTTCTGCATGAGTTTCTGCATCAGCAACCATTTTTTCAATCTCTTCATCACTTAAACCAGAAGACGCTTGAATAACAATTTTCTGTTCTTTTTCTGTTGCTTTATCTTTAGCAGTCACATTGATAATACCGTTAGCATCGATATCAAAAATCACTTCAATTTGAGGAGTCCCACGAGGCGCCGGTGGAATATCAGCCAGATCAAAACGACCCAGTGACTTATTATCAGCAGAGCGTTGACGCTCACCTTGAAGCACATGGATAGTTACTGCAGGCTGGTTATCTTCTGCCGTAGAAAATACCTGCGAGGCTTTAGTAGGTATGGTTGTATTCTTATCGATAAGCTTAGTCATCACGCCACCCATGGTCTCGATACCTAGAGACAATGGAGTTACATCAAGAAGCAATACATCTTTAACATCACCCGCTAAAACACCACCTTGAATTGAAGCACCAACTGCAACTGCCTCATCTGGGTTCACATCTTTACGCGGCTCTTTACCAAAGAAGTCTTTAACCGTTTCTTGCACTTTAGGCATACGTGTTTGACCACCTACCAAAATAACTTCATCAATTTCGCTCATTGATAAGCCAGCATCTTTTAATGCGATACGGCAAGGTTCAACGGTACGTTTAATTAAGTCGGCAACTAAAGACTCTAGCTTGGCACGAGTTAGCTTAAGTGTTAAATGCTTAGGACCCGATGCGTCAGCAGTGATGTAAGGAAGATTAACTTCAGTTTGAGTAGTTGAAGACAGTTCGATTTTAGCTTTCTCGCCCGCTTCTTTTAAACGTTGCATAGCCAGAGAATCATTGCGTAAATCTACGCCCTGTTCTTTTTTGAACTCGTCAGCAAGATAGTTAATGATGGCCATATCAAAATCTTCACCACCTAAGAAGGTATCACCGTTCGTCGACAATACTTCAAATTGGTGCTCGCCATCGATTTCAGCAATTTCAATGATAGAGATATCAAAAGTACCACCGCCTAAATCGTATACTGCAATTTTGCTGTCGCCACGATTTTTGTCCATACCGTAGGCGAGTGCCGCTGCAGTAGGCTCATTAATAATACGCTTTACATCAAGTCCAGCAATCTTACCGGCATCCTTAGTAGCCTGACGCTGTGAATCATTAAAGTAAGCAGGTACCGTAATTACCGCTTCAGTAACCGCATGACCTAAATAGTCTTCAGCCGTTTTTTTCATTTTCATTAATACACGAGCAGCAACTTCTGGTGGAGCCATTTTTTTACCGTCTACTTCCACCCATGCATCGCCATTGTCAGCTTTAACGATATTGTAAGGCACCATATCGATATCTTTTTGCACGACTTCATCGTCAAACTTTCTGCCGATTAGACGCTTTACTGCATATAAAGTGTTGTGAGGATTAGTAACTGCTTGACGCTTAGCTGGTTGGCCGACAACCACTTCACCGTCTTTGGTAAAAGCTACAATTGATGGGGTGGTACGATCGCCCTCAGCGTTTTCAATCACTTTTGGGGTATCGCCATCCATAACGGCAACGCAAGAATTAGTTGTTCCTAAATCTATACCAATAATTTTACTCATGTCTTTCTCCGAAAAATCTTGCCATTTCTGGCCTTAAATCTAATAAAAGGGTTAATTTTTGAATTACTGATTAAATGGGGCTGCAGATATTCTTTTCAAGGCTTACATACAATAAAGCTCAAATATCACCTTAATCAGTATTAATCTGGGGCTTTTGAGACCATCACACGAGCTGGTCGTAAGACACGGTCATTAATCATGAAACCCTTTTGCATCACAAACATCACCATATTGGGTTCATGTTCGGTGCTTGGCTGCATGGCCATGGCCTCATGAAATTCAGGGTTAAATACCGCTCCATCAGCTTCAATTTCTTTGATATTGAATTTTTCAAGGCTACTGGTCAATTGCTTCATGGTGATTTCCATACCTTCGCGAATAGACTCAACGGTAGCGCCTTCGGCCTGAGAAGCTTGCATACCCATATCTAAGCTGTCTTTGATTAAAAGGACTTCTTTGGCGAAGCGCTCAACGGCAAACTTACGTGCCTGTTCAACTTCTCGTACAGTACGCTTGCGAAGATTGTCCATTTCAGCGGCAAGTCTAAGCATATTATCTTTAGCCTCAGCAGCTGCATTTTCAGCCACTTCCAAAGCGCTTAATTCCACAACTTCTTCAAGGTCGACATCTTGACCCGCCTCTAAATCATCAACCAATTGCTCAATTTCGTCCAAGCCATTTTCTACATCAGCATTGGAATTAAGATCAGTGGCTTCAGTATTGAGAATTTCTTCAGGGTTATTATCTTGTGGATTATCAGTAGTCATTTTTAATATTTTCAATTAGTTATAGTTAATATCTCGAAAATAAATCATCTCAAATTGAGACAATCTATCTAGCGAATAAATTGCATGACTGTGTTATGAGGTTGATAGTGTGGAATTCAAGGCTGAACCCAGTAATTTTGCTGTTACGTCCACAATGGGGATAACCTTGGAATAGGCCATTCGACTTGGACCAATAACGCCTAGAACACCAACCACTTCATCGTCCACTGAATAAGTTGAAGTCACCAGACTCATTCCATCAAAAATTTTATAACCCGCTTCTTGTCCAATATAAATTCGCACGCCTTTAGCGTTTAAAGATTGATCAAGGAGATGCAAGATATCACGTTGTTGGTTAAAGGCCTCGAACAAGCTTCTTAGCTTGTCGACATTTGAAAGTTCGGCAAACTCCATCAAGTTCACCTGCCCCGCCATGACCATAGAAGACTCTTGCTTTGGAGTAGCAAAAAGCTTTTCAGCAAGACCAATCGCATCTTGCATCATATTATTCATGCTCTCACGAGTATTTTGCATGTCATTTAATATATTACGCCTAACATTGGACACACGCTTACCAGCAAAATGCTGATTAAGGCTGGCCGCTGATTTTTCTAGCTCGGCCTTAGTAAAATCTCGAGAGGTTTCTAAAACTCTGTTTTCAACCTCACCGTTACTCATCACTAAAACCGCTAAAACTTGATGGCCAGAAAGTTTCAAAAACTCAATTCGGGATATTTCTAAATAAGTACGTGTAGGCACGGTAACCACACCAGCCATGTGGGTAATTCCGGATAAAGCTCTAGATGCCGAGGCAATTAAGTCTTTGCTGCTACCCACCATATCAAGTTGCGACGATACGGTTTGAATCAGATTTGGCTGGGGATCTCGAACTCGAATCAAATTATCCACAAACAGACGCATGCCCTTATCCGTCGGAATTCGACCCGCGGAAGTATGAGGAGAGGCAATTAAACCCAAATGCTCAAGATCGGCCATCACATTGCGCACCGTTGCAGGACTAAGGTCAAGCCCCGATTCTTGTGACAATGTGCGCGAACCTACAGGCTGACCATCAGTGATATAGCGTTCAATCATAGCTTTGAGCAAAAGACGAGCACGCTCATTGAGTTCAGTTTTTTGGTCTTTTATAGTCATTAAGAGTGAAATTACCAGACCTTTGACAAGAGTCAAGTTTATTCCAGTGCATACAGGCAAAGGTATAACTATAATAAGGCCATGAATTCTAAAACGATATCAGATAACAAGATCACATTTCAGAAGGTTGCCTTGTTAACTAATTA